>CAZOUL010000008.1:0-15609 GCA_964583025.1 uncultured Candidatus Saccharibacteria bacterium | reverse complement strand
CGGGTTGGTCTCATCATTGTCCGATGGATCGGTGCAACCCGGATCAGCCGGGAAGTCGACTTTTCCATCGCCGTCATTATCTTGACCATCAGCGCAGGCTGGTAACTGGTTAAACTCATCGGTGTCATTGGCGGATGTACAGCCCGGATCGGCTGGAAAATCGGTTTTCCCGTCGCCGTCATTGTCGATTCCATCGGCACAAGCTGCACGCTGGGCTGTTTTTTCCATATTCAAGTAGGCGCGGAGCGACCCGGTCGGTCCCGGCGTCGGTCGTGCCAGACGTGGATCAGGAGTGCCGGCTTGCTGCCCGAAGTCGAAGAGTAAGCGAAGTTGTCGGCCGGCTGCTTCCTCAACGGTAATCGTTTCCGTCGGAGCGGAACCGGGGCTGGCGTTGACCTCTTGCGGTGCCAAACCAAGAATTGGCTGACCGGTGAATGCCTTCCGGTAGGTGAGCTGGAGTCCCTCAATCGTTAGGTTCCACGGGAGGTTTGAGGCGGAATGGGCGCGGAAGACGACAAGGGATTCGGCGTTCGTCGGTGCAGTCACTAACGAGGACGCTCCCTGAGCGCCAACGTTACAGGTGAGCAAGTCGCTGTTTTGGTTGGCTCGAGTCGGCAGGATCAGTGAACCTTGGCTGCTGCGGGTGACGTACATTTCGGTGTTCGGTGTCACCGAACACGCGCCGGTTGCCGTTGTGGCACTCGCTGTGGCCGCCTCCGGTTGATTGATGAGGATTATCCACCAAGCAACTGCGGTGCCGATAATGACAACGCTAATTCCAAATGCCCAACGTACACGCTCACGTAGCGCACGAGTAGAACGAGCCATAGCCCTCCTTGTCCTGCCTATAGTAACAGAAGTTTAGGCCAAGGCGAGTGGATAAGCATTTTGGTACACTCACTTTATTGCGAGGAGGGATTGCTGAGACGCGTGTCGCTATGGATCTATGGAACCATTCTCATTACTGCAACGTCTGTCGCAGTTGCTTTGGTGTGGCGAGCATTCACCGCCTCCCCTGCTTTTCAGCACTCCGGAACAGAGGTCGAGGTGCCAGTCGCGTTGACGGGCGTGGTCCAGCACGTGAGCGAGAAGGAGATCCTGCTTCTTGACCCGGCCAGCAAACAGGCCATTCCTCTTCCTCTTGACGAATCACTTGAGATCCGGGTTGTTGGGAAGGAAGGTGCGTTTGAAGTTGGATCCAGGGCTTCTGTTCGGGCCGGGAGCGTTGCCATCTACCGTCAAACAGAAACCGGAGCCTCGCTCAGTATCGTTCCGAGCGAAGCAGATGCTCCTGAGGCGGCAGAATGAGTCAGTTGTGGCGATGGTCGCCTATCTTCGCCTTGTTGCTTGTCGGCGCCCTACCGGTCGCAGCCCAGGCTGTCGACATCCATTTTGACAACCTAGCATCTGGCACAACACTAACAAACCAGTACCACGGCCTTGGATTTCAGCCATTCACCTGGAATTCCAACTACCATAGTAGTCCGAATGCTGGTGACCGAGCTTATGTTAGTTCTGCTCAAGCAAGCGCAGCATGTATCTCCGTCCCGTGGAGTGCACCGAATTTCATGATCGGAGCAGTGAATAATCCCGTCGTCGGGATTGGCTGGCGGTTTACGCAGGGGCGAGTGACATCGTCGCTTGGATTCTCCTTGCTCCAAGCCGGGAACGCGGCGGTGAGCGTAACATTCTATGATCATACCGGCCAAGTACTTCGGTCTACGACCTACTCGGCTCCTGGTGGCAGTGGACAATGCCGGACTCGCCGCATTGAAATCAATCAGCCCAATGTGGCGAGTATTCGTATGGCTAAAGTAGCGCCAGGAACGACCGACGGGTATGGGGTGGACAATGTCACCTATTCCCCGCTCACCTTGCCAGCGCCTCCAGAATCCCCGGTGATTTCCGTGATTACTGCCTGTCCATCTCGGACAGCTCCGGCAAATACGGTGAGCTGGCAAGCTGTCAATAATGCAACCGAGTATCTCGTGTATCGAGGGAATACATTCATAGGCTCAACCAGCAGTACATCGCTGACTGATACGGATCTCGAACCTCTTGAGCAGGTGAATTACCGAGTCCGGGCGTCCAACAGCGTCGGCGTGTCTGGGTTTAGTAACCGGGTGACGATTACGAGCCATGACTGTTTCGACCTGACAATGTCTGGACCCTCGATCCTCAACCGTGGTCAAACAGGTTCCTTTCGAGCCCTGATTAATGGTCAGTTCAGTCCAACGCCATGAGTAAGGCTTTCATTTCTCATACGTCTGGAAAGATATCTCGGAGCCGCCGAAAGCGATCAGGCTTCCAAATGTGGTTGATCACTGTGCTGTTGGTGATAGTCGGGATCGCTTGGTATGTAGTCCAAGCCCAACAATCTCCTCCTGATGCTGCTTTGGACGACGCACAACTTGAACCCTTGGCATGGAGCGGTGTTATAGAGAATGCGAACGGTGATGAGCTCGTTGTAAGAGAATCAACAAGTGCGACACTTCGGACTGTGATCGTGGATGATAAGACGTTTATTCGCACCCTCGATAGCGACGGACGCTTTCTCGTTGCAGATCGTTCCAGCCTCCAGCCAGGGGCACGGATACTCCTGGTGGAAGTGCGAGACGATGGCCGAGCACTTTGGATTGATATTGTGCCGGATTCATTTCTAGAGGAAGATTCCCAATGAGAACACTGAGACTCTTTATTTTCCTTTTACTCTGTGTCTGTGTATGGGCAGGAGTGCCGACAAGTCCTGTGGAGGCAGCGCCCACGAGTAGTAGCGGATGCTTCGTCCAGCACAATACACGTTTTACCCGTGACTCTGATGGCTTGACGATCCGGCTCCATAGCGATCCAAACTACGACTACATTCTCTGTACAATTTCCGGGACAGCTCCAGCCGGCGGTTCATTCCAAGGGCAGTTTACGATTACTCTTCCTGACAATGTGAAAGCAATCAGAACCTACCCCAGTGCTCGCGTCATTCCAGCTTCACTGACGATTCAAGGGATTGGTTTCTCTTACTTTCGATCTCACGTTGCCCCTGTTTCGGGAACAGAAGTTATCCCTGAGGCCGCTCAGCATCCCGGAAGATCGTTCCGGTTTACCGCGTTGTTTACGATTTCTCCGCAAGGTCGGCTTCCAGGTCCCTCTCAATCTCATGTCGCCGACCTGGTGTACAGTGTCGAAAAAAATCCGACTTCTACCGCCCCTCCGCCTTCACTTCCCGGTGCTTTTTCAGTCTCTGGCAATCCAACGTGTTCTGCTGCTCAGTCAGTGAATAATTTGAGCTGGAGCGCCTCAAGCACAGCGAGCTATTACCGGGTCTATCGTGACGGGATATTCAGGGCAACGACAACCGGGCGTACCTATTCCGATACCAGTCCGGTCGCAGGCGCCCGCCATACGTATGTGGTCCATGCAGTGAATGGGGTCGGCATTCGTACCTCTTCCACGCCCGTCGATACGAGAACCTGTACCACTCTCCCTGGATCCTTTAGCGTCTCTACTTCGACTGGATGCGATCTCGCTCCACCGACAATCAGTGGGCCATACAACACCTACCGCTGGACTGTTTCATCGGGAGCCGAAGGTTACCGGTGGTACCGGGATGGCGTTTTGCTTGGCCAGAGCTCGGCCGCGGCAAGTTTCCGAATTGGCACAGATACGAATCCCAGTGCTGGGACTACCTACACGTATCGGATCGAGGCCTTCAATAGTGCAGGAACCCGAGATGCAACGTCGAGCATCGAAACAGCGACGTGCGGCGCAGAACCCCCTGGTGATGGAGATGACGACGATCCTTCACCACCCCCTTCGGTCGTCAACCCAGTTTCCTATTTATGGCGAGTAGCGGATCCCCGCTTTGGAAGCTTTCAGGCTACAACATCGAATCCGGCGAGCTTTGTGACCGGTCTCGATTGCGACTTGGTCGGCCGTAGCACAATCATCACGGTCGAAGCGACGAAGCAAATTAGCGGCCAGACGGTGACGAAATCAGCGAGTCGCCAGCTCCAGATCGGAGGACCTTGTCAGCAGTCGAGCGTAATCGGTGATATTTTTGGACGGGGGACCGTGGAGCAATTGACGGTCGACCCAACCTCGGTCGTTTCCGGTAATAGAATTCGCAATATCGAGGGCACAGAGCTTACCATTCCATCGTACAGCCCGAGGAACAGGTTGAGTTGGGCAACGACTCAGGACGAGGCGCTCAGCCAGAACGGCAGTTTGCAGCGGCTACTTTCAGAGCGAGGCAGGTCGTTGCCGTTGAACGGGGCAAGAGAGTACCACATCCAGTCACAATTCAACCTCAATCCGCCACCAGGCCAGGATCCACGGATAGCAACCGCGATTGACCGCTCGAACCCTGAGGGTAGCGTCTGGATCGTCAATGGAGATCTTCGGATTCGCAGTAACGGCGGCACCGTTACGTTCCGAGGACGGGGAACGATCGTCGTGACCGGTCGGGTCGTGCTCGATGGAGTTGCCGGAGGGCAGATGCGTTACAACGACTCAGAAGGCACCGCGTCGCTCGGGATCATCAGCCTCGGCACAGACAACGGTGGTGCCGCTATTGACTTCGAGCAGTTCCGGTCGATCATCGGCGCCTATTTTGCCCCTCGGGGCACGATCGAGTTTCGAGGACAAAGTCGGGATGCGACTGGCCTCTTCGTGGCCGACCAGCTTCGCCTGAACGCAGATCCAACAGACCCGACTGCCAGCCTCTCAATCATCTACGATGGCCGGATTACCGACACACCGCCACCGGGATTCTCGCAGTCAGTCATTCCTGCCTTATCTGAGGTTTCTCCGTAGGAAGTTTTGCACACGGCGTGCTGCAGGGGCGGTTGTGATACCATAGATCCCGAAAGCTTGAGAGGAGGGGCGTGCTCGATTTACGTGTAAAGCCTGGCTCCCAGGGTGATCCTGGGCCGTCGCAAGCGTCGTCGCAGGGAATCCCCCCTGTCGGTGCTCGTGTCGGCGAAGCAGCAGAACCTCGGTCGCACTCACCGATTCTTGATGCTGGACCAAGAGGCACTACCATTGCTTCTGTTGAGGCTCCGGCAAGCGATCGAAGTGCGCTCTACGCGGCGATTGTTATGGTCGCCGTTGCTGGCATTGCCGGTCTTACTGCCCAGTACTTTGCTATTCAGGAGAACCAGCGGGCCGCGGCCGAGAGCGAGCGATTTAACGCTCTGCAGAACCAGCTCGCAACCGGAGAAACCGCTGAACAACTCTCGAGAATTCGAACGACCGCCGCGCAACTTCGAATTTTTGAAGAAGGCGTGGCCCGCCTGACACCTTGGCCTGAGATTATCGGCTTGCTGGGGGGAACAACGCCCGGCTCGGTCCGACTCACGACATCCCGGTTTGATGTTGAGACCGGCGAAGTTGTTCTTGAAGGAGAGGCTTTGGCTTACAGCGACGTCGCGTTTATTGTCGAGGGCATGGAGCAGTCCGAGCGGTTTGGCTTGCCTCAGCTTGAAAGCGCCGTGTTCTCTGAGAGCGCTGAACGGTCGGTCATTGCCTTCTCGCTCACCACGACCTTTGTACCGCAGGCAGATCCCGGGGGACTCAGTCAGTCGAATGCCTTGGAATCCCCGGGAAATAATCAAGTAGTTGGTAATGGCCAAGAGTAGCCAGACCTCCGGAGCGGGACGCTCGAATGCCACGTTGTGGCTCCTTCTGGGGGTTCTTGGCGTACTAGCGATCGGCTACTTCTACACTGTACCGCAGATAGAGACGTGGAAAAGCGCTCGGGCGATGGCCACGGCCAAACAGCGCGACGTTCAGTCCATCCAGCAGAGAATTGCCGAAATCCAACAGCTTGATGGCCAGCTGAGCCAAGAGGCGTCTGGGCTGGATCGCCTGGACCTTGCGGTTCCCAAGACGCCTGGCTCGGAGGATCTCCTCATTACCCTCGAGGCGATTGCGGCGGCATCTGGGACAAGTCTGGCATCGGTACAGCCGCTTGACAGCACTGAAGAGGTCGCCGAACCCGTCATCACTGTTGGCGTGACTGGCTCGTATGGAGGGGTTCAGCTGTTTCTCGACCTACTTTCCCAAAACCTGCGACCAATTGAGGTGGCCAACCTTTCGCTTGTAGGGACATCTGAGACTGATGGGGCGTCGCTCGTGACTGCGACACTCACTATCATGCCAGCGCAGGCGCTAGTGGTAACAACCGAGCAAGTGCTCGAAGAAGGAGGCGGCCAATGAATCGAATGGTTCTCGTCGCCGGCGGCTTGGTCGGACTAGTCTTTATTGTTTTCTCATATCTCATTGTGACGGCATCGCCCTCAGAGAGTGAGATAGAGGCGTTACGCCAGCCCTTCGCGCCACTTCCAGTTATCAACTTGCAAACGCTGTCGAGTGAGGAATTTCTGAATCGACCGATTCATGGTGGGCTGCCGATCGATTTGGAATCTGCTGGTTTAGGCCGTGAGGATCCTTTTGCCGGATTGTGATGGAGGGGAGTATGGTTACAAACACCCAGAACGGTGATGATTTACGGGCACTGAACACTATTACCCAAGCGGCAAAAGAGCTCGGGCTTGACGTTGTTCGACTCGATGCCACCAGCCCAACCAAGGACGCCCTGAAGCTTGTTGACGAGAAAGTCGCTCGAGAGTTTCGTCTGCTCCCAGTTCGAGTCGAGGGCAACACGGCGATGATCGCGCTCGCAGACCCCAGCTTGCTCTCGAAGCCTGCTCCTGCATTCCTGCAGGAGCTCAAGAAGAAACAAGGATACCAGCTCCGCCTCCTACTGACGCCTCCGAAAGATCTCGATGAGGCGCTGAACGCCTATCGGGGAGAGGTTCGCACCGTGTCCGCTACAGATAAATCTAAGCAGACACCAAGTCAGCCGGCGACGCAATCTGGGCAATCCGACGCACCGACCAAGCCTGAGATGGCATCCCCGGCCCGCGCTGTTCAGCCGGCCGTGTCACCAACGCCTACTGTTCCTGCTTCAGTCCGTTCTCAGGATGTCCCTTCGGTTGATTTGACCGAGCAGTCGATTTCTCGAGAGGTTATCGAACGTTTTCCCGAAGAGGTTGCTCGAAAGTATAAAATGGTCGTGTTTCGACTGAGTCCGGATGGCAAAGAGGCATCCGTCGCAGCTGTTTCGCCGAATGACTCACGAATCAAAGACATCCTGAAATTTGTCGAGGAGCGGAATGGTGTGCGCGTTCGTCTGTTTCGAACGTCGGCGCGCTCGCTGGAGACGGCCATGGCAGCGTATCGGCACCCGTCAACAACTCCGTCATCATCTGCCCAGGACCATTCCATCCAGCCTGCGAAGGCCATATCGGGAGAGCCGTTCAGCGCGGTATCACGTGCCAAGCTCGATGAGGTTCGCGCTCAATCAAAACAGCCAAAACAGCCGATCCAATCCCAAGCATCGAAGTCGTCTATCGCAAGTACCGAATCTCAAAAATTTCAGAACGCAAGTGAGTATCAGCAGGTAGCCACCACTCCCAAGCGCCCGAAAGCCCAGTCGGCTATCGCTCCTCAGGCCGAGCAGGTGGCAACCGTGAAAATTGGCGAACTCGAGACCCAGGCCGGTTTGGCCGCCCCATCTCGTCCACAGACTGAGGCTGACGCGACTGCCGAAGGGCAGGATCTTGACGCCATTCTCGGTAGCAGCATCAGTGATGTCCAGACGTTTGAGCGAACGGTCAAGTCAGGGCTCATCCCGAAAATCGTGGCTGCCATTGTGTCCTACGCGGCCGGACTTGCAGCCTCGGATATCCACCTTGAGGCAGCGGAACAGTATGTTCGGGTGCGCTACCGATTAGATGGCCAGCTTCGCGATATCGTTCGTCTCCCCACCGAGCTTCACGCTCCTCTGATATCGAGAATCAAGATTCTCGCCAAACTAAAAATCGATGAGACGCGATTACCTCAAGACGGTCGGTTCGACGTGATGGTAGGCGGCAAAGCGATCGATCTTCGGGTGTCGACACTGCCCACGGTCCATGGGGAGAAAGTGGTGCTGCGTCTTCTTGATAAGTCAGGAGGGGTCAAGGAGCTTGAGGACCTCGGTATGTCAGGGATTGGTCTCAACAGGGTCACGAGAGCCTTGAAGAATCCCTACGGTATTTCGTTGGTGACCGGCCCGACCGGTTCGGGTAAATCGACGACCCTCTACGCGATGCTTGGCATCCTGAACCGACAAGAGGTGAACATCATCACACTTGAGGACCCTGTGGAGTATCAAGTTGAGGGCATTAACCAAACGCAGGTCAAGCCAAAAATCGGTCTCACGTTCGCTGACGGCCTCCGTTCGATTCTCCGGCAAGATCCAGACATTATTATGGTCGGTGAAATCCGCGACGGTGAAACTGCCGCCTTAGCCACCCAGGCAGCGCTCACCGGCCATCTCGTTCTTTCCACGTTACACACGAATGACGCCGCCGGAGCGATCCCTCGTCTCATTGATATGAAAGTCGAGCCGTTTCTCATTGCTTCTTCCCTCGATGTCGTCATCGCTCAGCGGCTGGTGCGTCGGCTCTGCGATCAGTGCAAGAAGCCGGCCGAAATCCCTGCCCCTACTCGGGACGAAATCCAGAAAACGCTCGTGGACTCCGTTGTCCCTGCGGTCAAGCAAGCAGTGGAAGGGGAGCTAAAGTTTTGGATGGCTGAGGGCTGCGACCAGTGCCAGAGCGGCTATAAGGGCAGAATTGCAATCTATGAGGTGCTCGAGATGTCCGACGCCATTGCCGAACTGACAACCAAGAAAGCCTCTGCCGATGACATCGACGAGCAGGCGAGAAAAGAAGGGATGGTCACGCTCAAGCAAGACGGGATCCTCAAGGCATTGAAAGGCATTACGACTGTAGACGAAGTCTTGCAGGCGACAGCAGAATAGGAGGGACATGAGTTCCCAAGCTTTCACTCCACACATCAACGAAGTGTTTCAATTTGCGGTCCAGCAGGGAGCATCTGACGTTCATATTCGAGTCGAAGTGCCACCGGTCGTCCGCATTGACGGCAAGCTCCGTTCAATGCCAAGCCAGGAAGCATATACGGCCGAAACAGCGAGTGCAGACTGCTTATCGACGCTGAACGAGCTCCAACGCTCCCGGCTCGAGAAGCAGCGAGAGCTCGATTTTTCTTTTTACTTCGAGTCAACGAGAATTCGGGCAAACGTATTCTACGAACGTGAACATTTGGTTGGCGCGTACCGGCTCATTCCCTCGAAGCTTCGAACAATCGCTGAACTTGGTTTGCCGACAACGGTCGCAGAATTTCCCAGATACCGCCAGGGACTGCTGATTGTGGCTGGCCCGACGGGACATGGCAAGTCGACGACACTCGCAGCGATTATCAATGAGGTTAACACCAGCCGATCAGAGAACATCATTACCATTGAGGACCCGATTGAGTACGTTTTCGCCAACGACAAGAGCATCATCTCGCAACGGGAAGTCGGTTCCGACACCGAGACCTTCGCCGATGCGTTGAGGGCTTCGCTGCGGCAAGATCCAGATGTACTCTTGGTTGGTGAGATGCGCGATCTTGAAACGATTCAGGCTGCCCTCACCCTCGCCGAAACCGGCCATTTGGTTCTCACTACCCTCCATACGAACAATGCCGCCCAAACAACCGACCGGATTGTCGATGTTTTCCCTCCACACCAGCAGACCCAAATTCGTTCGCAGCTTGCGAACGTTTTGCTCGGGATTGTATCACAGCGGCTGCTGCCGAGGGTGAACGGTGGGCGCGTGGCGGCGGCGGAGATTCTTCTTGCCAACAACGCGGTCCGCAACACGATTCGGGAAGGGAAGACGCACCAGATTACGAACCTCATTCAGACCAGTGCGAGCGAGGGGATGGTCAGTCTTGACGACGCCCTGGCCCAACTTGTCGGCAGAGGCGAAGTAAGTCTCGACGACGCTCTCACCTGGGCGAATGATCCAAAGCATCTCAAGCTCAAACTCTACTAGGCCATGGATCTGAATATCGATTTTTCCGCCTTTCAACGGATCGGTACGAAGGAGAAGGCCTTCTTCGCTCGACAGCTGTCAACAATGCTTTCGAGCGGACTGCCGCTCAATAAAGCCGTTGGCATCCTCGTGCGGCAAGAGAACAAGCCGAAGTTTGCGGCGATTCTTTCTGGCATCCAGGAAGACCTCGAGGCCGGGGCTCCTTTCTCCACTGCGATTGCCAAATACCCGGAGGTGTTTGATCGGGTCTTTGTCAATATTGTTGTTTCTGGAGAAACGGTTGGGCAGCTGGCAGAGGTCCTCTTGCAGCTTGCCGACCAATACGACAAGGACGCCGACTTTACCACCAAGGTGCGCGGCGCCTTCGCCTACCCGACATTTATCTTCTTCGCAATGATTATCGTTGGAGCGATCATGATGGTTTATATCGTGCCTCAGCTCGAACAAATTTTTGACGAAGCTGGCGCCTCACTGCCCCTGCCCACGCGCGTCATTATCGCGCTCAGCGGGTTCTTGCAGTCGTACTGGTGGATAGTGATACTTACAGTGATCATTGGCGCCCTTGCTTTGCGGACATACCTGAAGTCAAAGGCCGGGCAACGGCTCGCCGATATGATACAGCTCCGATTACCTCAGGGAATTGGAAGAGAGATCTACCTGACTCGGTTGACTCGTACCTTAGGCACTCTGATCCAGGCCGGTACGCCTATCATTGAAGCGCTGAACGTATCTGGCGCTGCGGTCAATAACATCTACTACGAAGAAGTCATGGAAAAAGCAGTGCAAGAAGTAAAACGTGGCGTACCCCTCTCCTCGCCAATCGGGGCCCATCCTGAACTGTTCCCCTCGATCGTTTCTCAAATGGTGGCAGTTGGTGAACAAACTGGACAGCTCGATAAAATCCTTCTCAGCTTGGCTGAGTATTACGAGGGAGAGGTCGATACAAAGCTCAAGACGCTCTCGAGTCTTGTCGAGCCGGTCATCATCGTCATTATCGGTATTGGCGTTGGCTTCCTGGTCTATTCGATCCTTATTCCAATCTATAACATCGCCCAACTGAGTTAAGTATGAACACGACCCGATTCCAGCCAGCTGGCTTTACCCTTACCGAACTTCTCGTGGTCATTGCAATTATCGGCACCCTTGCCGGTGCTATTGTGGTGAACTTAAACAGCGCGCAGCAGCAGGGCAGGGATGCCCGACGCAAGCAAGACATTGAAGCGCTGCAAACAGCCTTGGAGCTCTACTACAATGCCAACGGCCAGTACCCAACCACCAGCAGTTTCGTGTATTCGGCGCCGCAGCAGAATTTCCAGACCACGCTGGCGGTGTTAACTGGTGGGGCGCCGGGTAGTTTCCAGTATCTGTCCGCTGTCCCAGTGGATCCTGTGAACAACGGCCGCCCAGACAGCGGTGCGCTCGGATATGCCTACCGTTCTGACGGGGCCGGTTCCTGTGCCGGCCAATGGTACGCGCTCATGTATGCCCTGGAAAACGAGAACGATCCACTTGTTGCCCAGTCGCAGTCTGTGCGGATTCGGGACTGCTCTGGGGCAACGCTACCAGTGCCAAGTTCCGGCTCGACGGGTGTGGTTATTGTCGGCCAGTCGTACCGGTGATGTTTTCCACACCGCAGGTGTCACCGAAAAGACAATTCACGTATAGTGACTGATGAGTACAAAGGAGGAGTATGTTGAGAAGGACAGAACGAGGCTTCACGCTCTTAGAGCTTCTGGTCGTAGTGGCGATTATTGCCATTCTGGCAGCGGCGATTATTGTCAACCTGAACCGGGCCCGCGGCGAGGCGAACGACTCAAGAGTGCAGAGTGATCTTCGAAATATTTCTGAGGCGGTTCAGGTCTATATTACCGGTGGCGGTCAACCTTCAACGCTTGCGGGAACAACATTCTCCTCGCTGACTCCGTTGACTCAAGGAACTGACCCCTTGCTCCCAGGGCAGTTGCCGACCCACCCCTCCGTCACGAATGGGTACAAGTATCGGGCGACGGTGAATAACGGGTTGTTAAACTATCGTCTCGAGGGGCAGCTGACTGCCGGCACTGACGCCGGACAGTGTTACACGATTATCAACGGCTCGCCGACAACCGGCGCTTGCACGCTCTAGCTGCTGAGCAAATGGAGAGTTTCCAAGCGGCCACCTGGTGGCCGCTTCTCGCAGGGGTGATCGGGCTTTTTCTCGGTTCCTATTTGAACGTCACTGCGTTGCGTTGGTTTCGGACTGACCGAACCTCTCCCCAGCAACTATCCAGTCGGAGCCAGTGTCCCAAGTGCGGGGTCGTGCTCCGCTGGTACGAGCTCATCCCAGTCCTGAGTTTTCGTATCCAGCGCCGCCGCTGTCGTTCGTGTGCCACCCCGCTCAGTCTGCGGTATCCAGTTGTAGAGCTCCTGACCGCCGCTACCTATGCGGTCGTTGCCTGGCAGTATGGGTGGGGTCTGCAGGCAGCGGCGGTACTAGTCGTGACGTCAGTGCTTCTGGTGATTGCCTTGATTGACCTAGAGACCCAGCTCATCCCAGACCATCTTACCGGCCCACTCGCGGTCGCGGTCGCGGTGTTTCTTCTTGCCACCGGCTGGCAGAATCTAGTCACGGCGACTGGGGCATGGTTGAGTCATTGGTTGGTTGGTAGCGTCGTTGGCGTAGTGAGCATCGGGGCGATCGTTGGTTTGACCCGCGGCCGGGGGATGGGGATTGGCGACATCAAGCTGGCTGGAGTGATGGGTATGACCCTCGGCGGAAGCTTACTGTTGGTTGCCCTCTTTGTTGCTTTTGTCAGCGGCGCATTTGCTGGCCTCATACTGGTCGGTACCGGACGCCTCACCATGAAGTCCCGCCTTGCCTTCGGTCCGTTTCTTGTCGCGGGCTGGTTTGCCGCCGTTATCTGGGGGACGGCGGTGATTGCCTGGTATACTGGGTTCTGATGACGTGACTCAAGTGCTTCAAGGAGGGATATGGGCCGCTTCACTGTTCGTCGATCACCGTTCGCTCACGGGTTTACGCTTGTCGAGCTTCTGGTTGTCATTGCGATTATCGGATTGCTCGTGGGCGTCGTTGCCGTCAACGCGAATGCCGCCCGCAGTCAAGCACGGGATGATCGGCGTGAAACTGATCTCACCAACATCGCCGGCGCCCTCGAGCTCTACCGAGCCCAGCACCGTGAGTATCCACCAAACTTGCAGCCACTCGAGCCAACTTTCATCAACGATCTGCCTACTGATCCGCTCGGAGGAAGCTATCAGTACCTCGTTGACTCGACGCGGCGACGTTTCGCCCTCGATGCAACATTGGAGGGGCAGGCGACTGTGAGCGTCACTCCGGCCCCACCGAGTAACCCGAGCAGTCTCCAGACGTTTCAGACAGGCTACTATCTCGACGGTTCAGGTCGATATCACTATCGGGTGAGTGGGCAGTAATTACCCATGAAGGGTTTCACGCTTATTGAGATCCTGGTGTCTTTAAGCATCGTCGGTGTTCTTCTGGCAACCGGCATCCCGGCGTTTCGTTCGTATGGCAATACGGCCCAGCTCACGCAAGCGGCGCGAGACGTGGAAGTGAGCCTGCTGGAGGCTCGGAATTTTGCGTTGGCGCCACCAGCGGAGAACACGAATCTAGTGACGCACTTCGGCATCCGTTTTGAAGATGCTGGGCCAGGGACGTATGCGCTGATCGCGGTCAACGCCGATCTGCCACCGAACTGTCTTCAAGCAAATCCTACGTCATGTCAGGCGAGCGTGATCCAGACCCGCTCCCTCCCCCAAGGTATTAGTTTTGTTGATCCGCCGCGTTACGCCTGGTTTTCCATTCTTCGACAAGGAGAAGTTGTACTTGACCCAGTTGACAATGACCTCGCGCTCGTCACAAGTAAGCGAGTATCAGGTAGTGCAACGGTCGAGCTAGTGATCAATCCGGTGACCGGTCAAGTAACCATCGGGGCGTCGTGAACATGCACTCTCATCATCAACAGGGGTTTGGATTGCTTGAAGTACTTGTCAGTGGCGCGCTGGTGGTTTTAGTTGTCGGGGGCTCGGTTGGCCTCATGCGCACATCGCTCAGGAGGGCCGATGCGGCAGCAGATCGGGTGGTAGCCATGCATTTGGCGAACGAAGGTCTCGAAGCAGTTCGGCACCTTCGTGATACGAGCTACGTCGACGGATCGGCAAATGCTTGGCATGCCTATATTCCTCTCTCAGGTCCGGGCTGCGGCAGTGGGTCGTCCGCTGCTAGCCTGCGGCTCGCTACTGGCTCAGGTGGCCAGCTCAGCCTTGTTCAAGGACTAGACCAGGGATTGGGTGGCGGTCGTTTTAGCCGGGAAATTTGCGTGAGTGTGCCAAGCGGATATGCCAATCGTGCGAGTCTCAGCGGCATTACCGATACGGATGTTGTTCGTAAGGTGATGGTCGTCGTGCGGTGGGGAAGCGGGGCGTTGGAGCAGGTCCAGACGGAGGCGTTGCTCATGGATTGGCGGAGAGGCGTATGAGGCAGCAGGGAAGCGAGCAAGGCTACACCCTCATTGAGGTGCTTGTTGCCGCATCGATTTTTGTGGGGGTGCTTATCCTTGGTACCACGTCGCTGACGACGACCAATCGACTCCAGCAAAACCTTGACGAACTACAGGAGACTACTCAGGTGGCGACCTATATTATCGAGGCCATTACTCGAGATGTGCAATCGGCAACAGGTCTCCGGGTGGCAGAGAGCGAGGTATTCCAGGCTGAGCGGGAGCCATTTCAGTTCATGAATGGCAGTTGTACCACGGTGGCAACGCCTCCTGTACGCTGCCTGCGCACCGTTCGTTTTGACCCGACAACGAATACGGTTGATGTGAAAAGTTTTCGTTGGTCGCAGGGAGACCTGGTAATGAGTCGGCTCTCGTCAGGCAGTCAGTCAGTAGTGCCGGAGGGATTTGTGGTGACAGATCTTGAATTTTCTGGGATTGCCCATGTCCCAACTCCGAGAGCGCAACCCTACGTCCAGCTCAAATTTACCCTGGAAAACAAACGGGCAGAGCCACCAATTCGTCGGGAATTTTCTACCCTGGTAACGAGTCGCGAGTTCTTCAAGTAGCCCAGTATGACGGGCGTACGGACTCCTGGTATACTCCTGATCAATGACAGATTTTATCGTGAATACCGATGGCGGCGCTCGGGGCAATCCTGGGCCAGCTGGGGCTGGAGTGGTGATCGCGACGCCCGACGGCGTCACGGTTGCTGAGCTCAGCAAGGAGCTCGGTACGGCAACCAATAATCAGGCGGAGTATTGGGCACTCATCTTCGCGCTGGAGCGAGTCCGTGCGCTTCAAGCAGAGGGGCACGGTTCTGGTGTCATTGAGGTGCGGATGGACAGCGAACTTATTGTTCGCCAGCTGTCTGGTGAGTACAAGGTCAGGAACGAAGGGCTGAAACCACTCTATGAACGAGTAACGTCTCTTTGTCAGAATCTGGGCGTTGTGAAATTCGTTCACGTGCCTCGGAGGCAGAACAAGCGGGCAGACGAACTTGCCAATGAGGCAATGGACCGGGTGGAACGCCATGCTTGAACCAGTAAATCCACGGCTCAAGCTACCCGAGGAGGAAGAAGCAATACTCGCTTTCTGGGAGCGAAAGAACATTTTCAAGCGCTCAGTGAGCGAGCGATCTCAGGAGCGCC
>CAZOUL010000007.1:0-15910 GCA_964583025.1 uncultured Candidatus Saccharibacteria bacterium | reverse complement strand
CCAGTTCATATCGCAAATTTGACATGTGCTATACTAGGGTCACGAAAGTAACCGAAGGGCGTACACCCTTCGGTTACTTGGTTTCTCAGCCTCTCTATGCCCCATCCTTTCCTCACTTTTTCTCAACCCCTCTATCGAACAAGCTGCCGATGCGCGTAGGAATTAACGTCGGTGTCGCTTGTGACAGCCGCGTTCATCAGGTAACCAAAGCGCTGATCGCTGCGCTCGAGCGCCTCGACCGAACGGGCGAGTATTACCTTCTCGCTGCGAATCGGCCGACGCCGCCGTGGTGGTGGGAACAAGTGCTTATTCCCCAACGTGCCGCTCGGGTAAATCTCGACATCCTTCACCAACGAACTCCATTCGTTCCCCGGTGGTTTGGTGGAGCGACTGTCGTGAGTGTCCACCGTGTTCCTCGGGTAGGGATGTCGCTCCCTCTCCCGCTCGTCGCCTCAGCCTTTCGCCTCGCCGATCACTTTATCGCGCCAAGCCAAGCGGTGAAAGGCGCGCTTGTTGCCACCTACCAACTTTCCGAAGACAGGGTGACGGTCGTCCACGAGGCGCCCCGGCCAGCGTATCGACCGGTCACGGACAGGCATAAACTCCAAGTTGTGAAGAAGCGGTACCAAACCGGCGATCGATTCTTGCTCGTCATGGCTGATCCATCCCGGCTCCATCTCGTGAAATCGGTGGTCGCTGAGGTTCGGCGGCGGATCCGTCAGCCGTGGCGAATGGTAGTGCTTTCGCCTGGCGTTCAAGTCATCGAACTTGGTGGCGGCCCGGAGCGGGACGTCGTGCTGTGCCAGCCGGATATTCGAGACGAACCGGCACTCTGCAGCGCCGCTGCCGCCGTGCTGGTGTTCGGCTGCGCCCCTGAGATGCTGGCTCAAGCCATGGAGGCTATGCAGTGCGGAACACCGGTTGTCACTGATTGCACCCAGGAGAGCACCGAGCTCGTCAGCACAGGCGGGCTCCTTGTCAGCCCAGGGGATGTCGCCGACTGGGCGCGTGCACTCGTGTCGATCATGACCGACACGGCTGCCCGGAGCGAGCTGTCGCATCGAGCGCTGAGGCAGGCAAAACGATTCAGTTGGATGAGAACGGCTAAGGAAACGCTGAAGGTGTACGAGCGGGTGCACGCTCATCGAGAGCGACGCAGTCGTAGAGCCAGGCGTTCAACCGCTGCTATACTGCGTGCATGAGCTTGAAAGCCCGTCTTCGCCACTTGGCCCCTTGGCTTTTTCTCGCCTATCATGCAGCAAGTGCCGTGATCGCTGCGCTCTGGTTTCGATTTCCAAGCCGTTCGCTCCAGGTGTTCGGTATCACCGGGACAAACGGTAAGACAACGACGTCGCATTTTCTTCATAGTATTCTCACGGCGTCGCGACGCCGAACCGGGCTTGCGACCACCGTTCGCTTTTCTGACGGGGTCAGAATGGTTCGGAACGACCGGAAGATGACGACCCTGAGCGCCTGGCGGCTTCAGCAGCTGTTACGCCAGATGGTCCAACGTGACTCCAAGGCTGCCGTTCTCGAGGTGACCTCTCATGCGCTCGCCCAGTCTCGCGTCTGGGGCATTGCTTTCGATACGGTGATATTCACTAATCTTAGCCGGGAGCACATTGGTGAAGCCTATGGCCATGAGACATTTGAAGCCTATCAGGCCCAGAAGGAGCGGCTCTTTGCCCGGCCGCACCGGGTGAGCGTCGTGAATGCTGACGATCCGGCCGCCCCAGCGTTTCGCCGCTATCCGGCGAGCCGTGTCCTCGCATTCACGACGCGCGGAGCGGATGCCGACGTACAAGCGCTCGAGATCAAGGAAGCTGCAGGCGGGGTCCAGTTCCAGTTGCGCGCCGGGAACGAGACCGTATCAGTGTCACTCAGGTTTCCCGGACGATTCAATGTTGAGAATGCCTTGGCTGCTGCCACGGCAGCGATTGGTATGAATCTGAGCCTTGAGATCATCAAGGAAGGGCTTGAGTCAGTGGACGTCGTACCTGGTCGGGTGGAGTCACTATCGTTCGGCCAGCCGTTTCGGGTGATGATCGACTACGCCCATTCGCCGGATGCGCTGAAGCGGCTCTTTGAAGCGATCCGTCCAACTGTTTCTGGGCGTCTTATTCATGTCGGTGGCGCGACGGGCAATCGCGACCGGGCGAAGCGGACGCTCCTGGGCGCTCTCGCCGCGCAGTATGCCGATATCATCTTCGTCACCAATGAGGATCCTGACACAGAGGATCCCAGTGCTATTATTGACGAGGTTTCTCAAGGAGTGATTCGGGGTGCCGGCACAAAGAAACGGCTTGTCGACGGCGAGAACTTTTTTCGCGTTCTCGACCGGTCTGCGGCGATCAAGCAAGCACTGCGTCTCGCCAAGCGTGGCGACCTGGTCTTGATTACCGGCAAGGGTGATGAATCGGCAATGATGGTCAACGGCCGCCTCCGCCCCTACTCGGACCGTCGCATCGTTGAGCAGTACTTGGCTCGTCGTTAGCCGGTCTTTTTCGGGAGCGTTGGCAGGGCTGCGAGCAGGAATAGCACGAGAAAGATGAGCGGCATGGTGTCGTCGCTCCATAATGGATCGTCGACAAGGCCGACGACCACAAGGGCAACGCCGAGCCCTATCCCGCCTAGGGCGAACCACCAGCGTTGGCCTCTTTGGACAAGAGGGATCCCAACGATGATCGGCCAAAGCATGAGGCTGGTGATGGCAATGAGCCCAGGAATGCCTGCTTTGACCAGGCTGTCGAGAAAAACATTGTGCGGATGGGGCGAGGCCCAGTTGAGTGGTGGCGACGGACCAAAGCGTTCGACAAGGGAACTATAGGTGAGTTCCCAGGTCTTGAGCCCGAGGCCGGTAAGCCAATTACCTTCAAGCGCCTGTCGGGCAACCGACCAGTACTCGAAACGACTGGCGAGACTGTCGGTGAACGTCTCTTGGTATTTTGGGAGCGACTGAGCATTGAGGGCGATGACGCTCACAAAAGCGAGGAGCCCGAGCAGGTTGAGCTGGCGTAGCCGGGCGAATCTCGGAGGCAAGAGCAGGAGCATCGCGGCGAGGCCGGTCATCGCTGCAATGGTGGCGCCGTAAGCTTGGGTAAGGAAGAGTGCCACAACGCCGCCGACCCAGATCAGGACCAGAGAACTTCGTTGTCTTGTCATGACCCAGGGTCCTGTGATGAGGAGCAGGTAGGTCAGGTAGCGTCCCAGTGTATTCGGGTAGAGGTGCGTCCCAGTGGGGCGGGTTGGGTTGGCGCTCGGTAGTATCTCGAACACCTGGCCGATATCGAGCAGGGTCAGCGCTGCCAGCGAGGCAACGAGTGTCTGCATGAGGTCACGCAGTGTGACAGACCCCGCTTGGACAAGGAGAAAACCCGCGTAGCCAAAGCCCAGTGGGAGGAGGAAGCGGCTCAAGAGCAGGCCGAATCCGTCAGAAACCGGAGAGGTGTTGAGGAGTCCCCAGCCGATTGCCACGGCCATACCGGCGAGCACGATGACAAGACTTCGTTGCGGTACGGGCCGGAGCGGCAGCGTCTTGGTGGCGAGAGCGAGCACGATGATTCCAAGGAGGCCAAGCTGCAACAGGCTGGCCAGACTCACTGCCCGAGGATCAGTAAGTATGTGTCCGGTCGAGAATGGGAGCGCAAAGACAGTGGCAAGGAACAGCCATCGAGCAGACGTGAGTAATGCACTGGTTGAGCGAACGGACATGCCGGCTTCCTAGTTTCAGAGTTGCCTGGTATCGTACACCATACTCCTGAAGGATGCTATGAACGAGTCCTCGGCTCACCACCCTGTCCCACACGATCACTCGAACGCCCGTCTCGGGCTCGGTGGGCTTGGGCTGCTTCTTGGCATTGGAATCATTGCCGGCCAACTCGTCCGATACCGACTGGGCGAGGGGGTCGGCAGCGCCATCACCCTCCTTGATGTGACCGCGGCAGCCTACGCGCTGGCCGGAGCCGCGGCAGCCTCCTCGTGGCGACTCCCTTTCCCCCGGAGTAGTTCGCTCGCCCTCCTGGGGGGATTTTGCCTCTGGCTCTGGGTATCGTTGGCTCTCAATGCTGCCCTTCTTATTAACTCCGAAGTCCTGTTTGCCATGCTCTACATGGGACGCTTCTTCCTCTTAGTTGGGGTCCTGGTGGTCTCAGCATGGTTGGCTGGCTGCGCGACGTTCCGGACAATACTCCTCACCATCTTTGGTGCCAGCGCTTTATGTTTGCTGATACTCGGCTTTCTTCAGTTCATTTTTGTCCCGGATATCTCGTTTCTCGCCAAGTACGGCTGGGATCCGCACCAAGGTCGACTCCTCTCGACGTTTTTGGACCCGAACTTTTTCGGCATGTTTCTGGTGATGGGTTTCGCGGTTGTCTTGGCCGCGCTCTTTGAGCGGCCAAGCGCACGCCAGGCTGGCTGGCTCTGGTTGCTTCTCGGGTTCACTGGCGTTGCCATCGTCGCCACCTTGTCACGGAGTGCCTACCTCGCCTGGGCGGTAGCTACCCTGGTAATCCTGCTCCTTCGTTCGTGGCGCTTCGCGCTCCTTGCGCTGATTGGTTTGGCGATCGTTGGGGCGGCTTTGCCACCGATTCGCGAACGCATTGTCGGGGCGTTTACCGTTGACACGACGAGCCAGGCTCGGATCCAGTCGTGGCAAGAGACACTCGCGATCGCCCAAGAGCGTCCGCTCGTTGGGGTTGGGTACAACGCCTTGGGTCCGGCCAAGGTTCGCTTCGGCTACCTCACTGACCTCTCTAGCCAGTCGGCCCAAGGGAGCGACTCCAGTGTTCTTCTTGTCCTGGCAACGACCGGCGTCGTTGGCTTGCTGTTGTACCTTGGTTTCTGGGCGCTGCTCGGGCTTGAGTCCTATGCGCTTTGGCGGGCCGGGGACGTCGCGTGGAAGCGCTGGCTTGGCTTAGCGCTCATGGGGATCATCCCTGCCTATCTCGTCCATAGTCAGTTCGTGAACGGGTTATTCTATCCACTGCTCTTCGTGCCGTTCGCCCTGCTTGCTGGCACTGTCATTGCTCAGCAGCGGTCGAGCGACTCAGTCGCGATGAACGCGACGCGGCTTCGCTGAGAAGAAATCGAGAAAGAACGTTACCAAGAAAGCGAAGAGCAAGAAGGCCAGGGCGGTTGCGATCGTCACGAGGGTTGTCGGGGGGACGACAGGCGTCACTACGGGCTCACTCACAATGACGGTGTCAGCCGTCGTGGGAAAACGAGTACTGACCTCGCGAAGCGCGGTGGTGAGTCGGGTCGCCTCATCGGCACTGCTGCGGCGAATCGTGACCGTGGCCGTATTCGATGTCTCGGTGCTGACGGGTGTGAATGTTCGAAAGACGGAGGTAGCCGGATCATCCGGGTATTCAAGGCCTGCCTGGCGGTAGATTGCCTGGATCGTGCTGGGTGTGCCAATCCAGTGGAGGTAATTGACTTTTTCCTGGTTGCCCGCTTCAAGAGCGTAGAAGTTGTCGTAGAGGTAGAATGGCACCTCTTGCTGGTTGACGGCCTGGGAGGCAGGGAAGGTTACCGAGAGGGAGCCTTCATAGGTGGGCCGGAGGTTGTTGGCGACGACGCCGCCAACAATTGCCCCGGTAACCAACGCCAAGAGCCAGTACTTGCTGTAGCGACGCATGAACGACTGAAGAAAGTCTGCAGGCATACCACGTACTCCTCGCCTTTTTCAGGTATGCTACCGATGACCCATCGTTGAAGCAAGAGATCCCCAATGAATATTGTGCTCGATGCCAGATTCTGGCGGAGTTCTACTGGCGGCATTGGCCGCTACACCAGGGAATTGACTCACGAGCTCCTCGCCCTTGGGACCGACGACCGTTTCCACTTGGTGATCACGCCGCTTGATGCTCCAGAGTGCGCGATTACTGATCCCCGGGTCCAGGTCGAGGTTGTCGACATCCCCCACTACTCCATTGCTGAGCAGCTTCGATTGCCAGGTATCTTGGCAGGTTTTGAATCCGATCTCGTTCATTTCCTTAACTTCAATCAACCGGTGCTGTATCGGGGAACGAGGGTAACAACAATTCACGATCTGACCGTTAAGAAGTTTCCAGTCGGACGGTCTCAGACCAGCTGGGTGAGGCGGCAGGGATTCGACGCGGTGATGCGCCATGCCGCAGCCTCCGATGCTGTCATTGCCATTTCCGAGGCAACGAAGCGCGACATACTGACCGATCTCAAACCAGACCCGGCCCGAGTCCACGTCATCTACGAGAGTGCAGATGAGCGGTTCCGCCCCCATACTGCCTCCGAGCTGGCCGCGTTCCGCACGCTCACTGGCCGGGAGCAGCCGTACATCTTGTTCGTCAGCCAGTGGCGACCGCACAAGGGGTTGCCGGAACTGATCACCGCCTTCGAGCACCTGAAGTCCCGCCACCGACTACCATACCAGCTGGTAGTTACCGGTAAGCCGAGCAAAGATTTCCCCGAGCTTTCGCAGGCGATCGAACGTTCGCCGGTCAGGTCCGACATCGTTACCCCGGGGTTCGTCGATGACGACCTGCTGCCGGGGTACTACGCCGCTGCCGCCGCGTTCGCATTCCCGAGCCACTACGAGGGCTTCGGTTTGCCGGTGCTCGAAGCGATGCAGTCGGGCACTCCGGTGGTGTGCACGGACACGAGTTCATTGCCCGAGGTCGGCGGCCGGGCGGCCCGGTACGTGGAGCCAGAGCGGCCCGACCAGCTTGCCAAGGCGCTCTACGACGTACTCACCGACGATCAGGTGGCGGTCCGGATGCGTAACGAGGGGATCCAGCAAGCGGCTAAGTTTTCTTGGCAGACCATGGCCAAACAGACCCACGACCTTTACTCCCAGGTTGCGGCAACCAAGGAGTAGCGGGTGATCGTCGAGTCATCCCCACGCCCGGTTTGGAGGGTGGTGTCTGGTTCGCTATACTGAGTTCACGTGAAGGACGGGTTCCGCCCGTGGTATGGAAATGGAGCATCCATGGCAGCAACGAAAAAAATTCTCATCGTTGAAGACGAACAGCCAATCGCCAAAGCGCTGCAGTTAAAGCTTGAACATTCCGGCTTTGAGGCAGAGATCGCGCTCGATGGCCAAGAAGCATTAGAGATGCTCAAGAAGGGCACCTACCACCTGATTTTACTCGATCTAGTCATGCCGACGATGGACGGCTTCGAAGTCCTGTCGAAACTCCAGGAAGACAAGAATGAAATTCCGGTTCTCGTCGCCACGAATCTCAGCCAAGAAGAAGATCTGGAACGGGCCAAGAAGCTCGGCGCGTTGGACTACTTCGTCAAATCAGATACGCCAATTGCTGATCTTGTAGAACAGGTTAAGGCAAAACTCAAGTAGACGTCCTGTGGTGCAGACAGCACCGTGAGTCGGAGGGGCAGTGCAGGCCATTGACGATAAGAAACTCTTAGAAATCCTCGGGCGGGAAAACTACGTCGCCAAGGAAGAGCTCGATAAGGCGGCGGCGTTCGTGGCGTCACACAAGACGCCCCTGGCTGATTACCTGCTAACCGCTGGGCTGGTGACAAACGATCTCCTCGGTCAAGCAATTGCCGAGTCTTCGGGCGTCAGCTACGCCGACCTCGACGCGAAGCCGCCAACGCACGAGCTACTCCGGCGTGTGCCGGTATCATTTGCCAAACAATTCCGAGCGATTGTCTTCGAGGAAGATCGTGAGCAGGTGACGCTCGCCACCGACGACCCTGGCAACGCCAAGCTTGCCAAGGAGGCAAAGGCGCTCTTCGGCAAGAAAAAGGTGGAGATCGCCTATGCGCTGCCGGCAAGCCTCGATCTGGTCTTAGCCAGCTACAGAAAGCCGCTTAACACCCGAACCATCCAGATCATTAAATCCGGTGAGCGGGTGGCGCCGGAAATCATCGACGCGATTATTGAAGATGCCTTAGCGTATCGGGCTTCCGACGTTCACATGGAGCCACAGGAAGACGAGATCGTTATTCGGATGAGGGTGGACGGGGTGCTTCAGGAGGCGGGCCGCCTGCAGCCGGAGTGGTACGAAAACATCCTGAACCGGATCAAGGTGCAGACCAAGATGCGGATCGACGAGCACCAGTCGGCCCAAGACGGCGCGATGCGTTACGAGAAAGATGGCCATGTCGTCGATCTCCGGGTCTCGGTAGCACCCACCTTGAACGGTGAGAAGGTCGTGATGCGCTTGCTCACGGAGTACGTCCGGGCGTTCACCCTGGGCAACCTCGGTCTCTCTACCGAACACCAAGAGCTCATCATCAAGGCCTCGAAGAAACCGTTCGGCATGGTGATGACGACCGGCCCGACCGGTTCGGGGAAAACGACGACGCTCTACGCGCTCTTGAAGATTCTCAACCGGCCAGACATCAACATCACTACGATCGAGGATCCGGTTGAGTACAAGATCGCCGGGGTGAACCAAATCCAGGTCAACCCGCAGACGAACCTCACGTTTGCCGCCGGCTTGAAATCGATCGTCCGCCAGGACCCAGACACTATTCTTGTCGGAGAAATCCGCGACCAAGAAACTGCCGAGATTGCGGTCAATGCCGCTCTGACCGGCCATCTCCTCTTAACCACCTTCCACGCCAATGACGCAGCCACGGCAATTCCCCGGCTCCTCGATATGGGGATTGAGCCGTTCCTTTTGGCGTCGACCTTGGAGGTCGTGATCGCCCAGCGCCTGGTCCGACGGATTTGCTCAAACTGCCGGTACAGCCAGACGGTGTTGCTCAAGGAGATCGAGCAGCTCGTACCTGCCGCAGGCCGATTCTTCAGCGGCAAGCACGCCACGCTCTACCGCGGCAAAGGGTGCGATAGTTGCAGCGGCACCGGCTACAAAGGCCGGATTGCCATCTTCGAGTTCATCGAAATGACACCCGAGATGCAGGCCCTGGTTCTGGAGAACCCCTCGAGTCAGGAGGTTGAGCAGCTGGCCCGTTCTCAACATTTCACCTCAATGTTTGATGACGGGCTCGAGAAGGTCAAAAGCGGCATTACGACGCTCGAGGAGCTGGTCCGCGTTGCCGAGCCGCCGCATCCAGGAACCAATTATGGCTCGAAGCGCAAGCGATAGCACGTCCAAGCACCGGCTCTCGGTCTTTGCTCGGTTTGAGATCAACCAGGAGCAAGACCAGTTCCTCGAGAACTTTGCCATGCTCGTCGGATCGGGCATGGGGGTCTTGGTGGCGCTCGACGCCGTGCGGGCCGAGGTCCGAACGTCTGGAATGAAGGGGGCGATCGATCTGATCCGGACTGACATCGACGCTGGCAAGCCTATTTGGGAGGCATTTCAACGGATCGGTTTCCTGCGGCCCCACGTCATCTCGCTGATACGCATCGGCGAAGAGGCCGGCCGGCTTCCAGAGAACTTGACGGTCATCAGCATCCAACAGCAGAAAGAGCGGTCGTTCCGCTCGAAGCTCATTTCGGCGATGCTCTATCCCTTGTTGGTATTCGCCGTCACCATTATCGTCGGCATTGTCATTGCTTGGTTTGTCTTGCCGCGGCTTGCCACGGTGTTCGGCCAGCTCAATGTGGAACTGCCGGCGATTACCAAGCTGGTCATTGCCTTCGGCGAGTTTCTGGGCCGGTATGGGATTCTCGTAATCCCGCTGGCAATTCTCGGCATCCTCGTCTTGTTCTGGTTATTGTTCGTCAATGAGCGAACCAAGGTCGCCGGTGAACATCTCCTCCGCGTCGTTCCTGGAGTGCAGCGGGTCGTCCAGGAAATTGAAGTTGCCCGTTTCAGCTACATCCTTGGCAACTTGCTGGAGGCTGGATTGCCAGTCGTCGATGCCCTCCGTTCGATCGTTGATGCCACACCGGTCATTACCTACCGGAGACTGTTTAAACATCTTGAAGAAAAGGTTGACCAGGGGAACTCATTCAAGAAGAGTTTTGCCAGCTACCCACAGGTTGACCGGCTCATCCCCGTGTCGATCCAGCAGATCATCGTGGCGGCTGAGCAGTCCGGAACCCTGCCGAAGGCTCTCGTCGACGCCGGCCGGCGGTACGAGGAAAAGACCGACTTGACGACGAAGAATTTGGTCGTTGTCCTTGAGCCCGTTCTCTTGGTCGTGGTGTGGTTAGGCGTGGTACTTGTCGCCGTCGCGGTCATCCTGCCGATTTATCGCCTCGTTGGTGAGTTCAACGCCTCTACTGCGGGCACCACGCCAGTCCCGGCGGTGAGTGCAGGGCAAGCAACGGGCCACGTCCTTGGAAGCACTGACCCGGCTACTTCCTGGTTGGTGACGCCGAACGAAGCGAGCGCTGCTGGGACCATTGTCCGCGACCGACCCTCGGTAGCCGGCCAGCAGGTGGGGGTCATGCTCGCCGGAGAACTGGTAGTTGCTCACCAGCGAGCCGGCGACTGGTACCGGGTGCCTGGAGGGTGGGTCAATGCAGCCACGGTGACGGTTGTTGACGATGAGACGTTGCCTGCCGTTGACCAGGAGGAATAGTGGGGCGGGCGGCGACGAACCGATCAGGGTTCACGCTCATCGAAGTTTTGCTCTCAGTGGCACTCATTGCCGGAGCTTTTGCCGTGACCGGCCCGGTACTTCATTCCTTCTATCTTTGGAGTGAGCTGAATGTTGTCGCCACAGAAACCGCCCAGTCGCTCCGACGGGCCCAGGTGCTTGCCCGTTCGGGTCAGGATGACAGTCAGTGGGGTGTTCGGATTGACTCCGGTCTCGTTACCATTTTTCAAGGCCCGAGCTACGCCGGTCGTGATAGTACTTACGACGAACTTATGACGTACCCGCAGGCGATAACCGCGTCAGGATTAAGCGAGGTGGTCTTTGTAAAATCGAGTGGCGCCCCGAGCGCTACCGGGACGATCACATTTACCTCACCCCAAGGTCAGACGAAAGTCATTACCGTGAACGCTGAGGGAGCAGTCAGTTACTGATCCATGATGCATGAGCAGCTCAGAAATCAGGCACAGGAACACCCAAGCTCTTCGCCGAACGAGGCGGGCTTTAGCCTCATTGAGGCAATGATGGCCAGTTCGGTGTTTGCTCTGATTATCACCGCCTTGGCCGGGGCGCTGGTTTTTGGTGCCCAGGCCAGCGTTACCGCTGGCGCCCGGGCCCGGGCCACCGAGCTGGCCATCGAGGGCATTGAGAGCGTTAGAAATATTCGGGACGAAGCCTTTAACGAGCTCCAGTACGCCCAGAGTGGAGTTGACGATACCGGGGGGTCGTGGGACTTCCTGGGGGAAGGTAGTACAGAGACGATCGGCGAGTTTACCCGGACGATCAGCTTTGCCGACGTTTGCCGCGACAGTACCGACCTTGTCGCTGCTTGCCCGGCCAGCTACACCGATCCGCACACCAAGCAGGTTACGGCGGTGGTCGAGTGGGAATCCCGACCTAGCTTCACCAGCCAGGTCGAGCGGACAACCTACCTCACGAACTGGGAGACCGCGGTCTGGCCGCAGGCCGACTGGTCAGGCGGCTCGGGCCAAGCCGAGTGGTCGAATACCACCCGATACGAATCCGATGACGGGAACGTCGACACCGCTACTGCCGGTGAGCTAAAGCTGGCGAGTAGCGCGCCAGTGAACTGGTGGGATACGAACTACCTGTACCGCCAGAAGATCACCTTTGGCACCGCCCACTCAGCCCTGCCCCAGCACTTCACTGCCTCGCTGATCATGGACACCCGGCCGAGCACTACCAATGTCGAACTTTCGAGCGGCGATGACGTCCGGATTGTCTGGCAGCCAACCGTTGGTTCGCCGGTCGAACTCGATCGCCTCGCTGACACCTGGAATTCAGCGAGCTCGACCATTGATTTTCGGCTCCAATCCGAGATTGGTGCCAACCTTAATGAAGACGTGGATGGCGCGTACTATGCTTATTACGGCAACGCTGCGGCCGGCACGCCCCCCACCGATGAGGGCGACGTCTACTACTTCGCCGATTTCTTCAACCGGGCCGACTCGTCAACGATCGGCAACGGTTGGACCGAGTGGACCACCGGTGGCGGCAACGTCTCGATTAGCTCGAACGCGGCGACAGTCTCCGGCAACAATACCGGGCCACCTGACGCCGGGATCAAGCAGGCGTTCGGGCTCGGGGCGATTTCTGGTGACTTCGTCATTGAGTACGACTGGACCTTGCCGACAAATCCTGAGGGGATTTGGACCCACTACGTGAACATCGGCAATGCGGCGACGATGGCTGACTCATCCCGCACGACCGGGGTTGGCCCAGGGATCTACGCCGGTGAGGGCGCGCATTTTTCCCCGAATGGGACCGTGAATATCAGTAACGATCTCTCTGGCAACATGGAGAACAATCCCGGTGTCGGTCCCCACTCGATCCGGCTTGAGGTCGATGCGGCCAACTCAGACTACGACTACTACCGGAACGGCGGCCTCGTTGCCAGCAATCAGAACTGGGTCAATCCCGGCGAGACTCTTGATCAGATCCGGATCGCCACCGACCAGTACATTAACTCTGCAACTCCTTTTACCTATGACAATCTCAAGGTGTTCTTGGCGGTGAGCGATGATCCTGAGGAAGCCGGTGGCAGTGAGGAGAGCCAAGGTATTGGCCAAATCGTCGATGACACGGAACCGGAGTTCAATGCCGGCAGTCACAGTGCGACCCAGTACGATGCCGGGAACAGTTGGCTCGAACTGACCGGCGCCGGCCAGACCGCCGGGACCGGCACCTTCACCTCAGATATCTTCGATGCCGGATCCACGGCCAGCTGGGCAGACCTCACTTGGGTGCCGCAGCGGCCGACCGGCAAGGAGTTGCCCAACAACGGCGGCCAGGACTGGTGGGATACCAACTATACGAACCGGCGGAAAGTAACCTTCGGGACCGACCACACCGCCCTGCCGCTTCATTTCACCGCTGCTTTTTCGATGGACACCCGGCCGTCGGCGACTAACGTCGAGTTGACGAGCGGCAACGATGTACGGATCGTCTGGCAACCGGTCACCGGCTCGCCGGTGGAGCTCGACCGGCTCGGCGATACCTGGAATAACGCGGCCACGACGATCCGATTCCGACTCCAGTCGGCCATTGGCGCCAACCTCGATGAAGACGTCGATGGCTCCTACTATGTCTACTACGGTCACAGTGGGGCAGGTGTCCCACCCACCGACGAGGGCGACGTCTACTACTTCGCCGATTTCTTCAACCGGGCCGACTCCTCAACGATCGGCAACGGCTGGACCGAATGGACGGACGGCGGAGGCAATGTCTCAATCGCTTCGAATGCGGTGGCAGTAGTCGGCAACAACGCTGGGCCAGCTGACGCCGGGATCAAGCAAACCTTCGGTTTAGGGGCGGTCCCGGGTGATTTTGTCGTTGAGTTCGCTTGGACGCTACCAACGAACTCCGAAGCAATTTGGACCCATTATCTCAACGTCGGTAACTCGATGGCCGATTCGTCCCGGACGACCGGCGTCGGACCCGGTATTTACTCGGGTGAAGGCGCCCATTTTTCACCAGACGGGACGGTCAATATCAGCAACGACCTCTCCGGCAACATGGAGAACAATCCGGGCGTCGGACCCCATTCGATCCGGATGGAAGTCGATACTACCGCTGACGACTACGATTACTATCGGGACGATATTCTCATTGCCTCTGGTCAAAACTTTGTTAATTCTATCGGGACTATCAATCAGATCAGAATTGCGACTGATCAGTACGCCGCCGGCCAACCAGCTTTTACCTATGACGATGTTCGAGTTTCGCTTTCAGTGAGTAACGATGCCGAGGAAGTCCCCGGATCAGAAGAGAGCCAGACGGCCGTGGCCGAGACAGGCTATGCGGAAGGGAACGTTTCAATGGCAGGAAACCAGTTCCTCTTGCACCTGAACGAGACGGCCGGGGCAACGACGTTTACCGATGACTCCGGCTTGGGCCGGAATCCCACCTGCTCGGGCGGGGCCTGTCCAACCGCCGGTGGCGCCGGCAAACTCAACCAAGCTCTGGATTTTGATGGCTCGAACGACATCATCACTGCCCCCACAACGTTGAACCAGTGGCTTGGGGCGACAGCGAGCGTCAGTTTCTGGATTAAAACCACCCAGGTTGGCAACGCCACCTTTTGGCAAGCGCCCGGGGTGGTTGGCGTTGAGCAAGCGGGAGGCGGCAACGATATTTTCTGGGGCTGGCTCGATGATACTGGGCGGATTGGGTTTAAAGTTGGCGACGGGGCTGGGCTCCAAAGTACCAGCCCGGTTAACGACGACGAGTGGCACCATGTCCTCATGACTCGGAACCATACCACCGGGGCGATCGCCCTCTACGTGGACGGTGTCTCGCAAACCACCACCAGTGACACCGGCACCAAGACCACGAGTTTCTCTGAGATCGGCCGGATCGGTGACACCGGTGGCACTCCCGCTTACTTCGACGGATTACTCGACGAGTTCTCGATCTGGAATCGGGTCCTGTCATCCACTGAGGCAACCGACGTCTATCGGCGGAGTGCCCTCAATATGCGCTTCCAGCTCCGGTCGTGTGACGACGCTGCCTGCAGCGGCGAATCGTTCGTCGGTCCGGACGGCACCACCAGCACTTACTACGACGAGCTGGCAAACACTACCCTCAACCCGCCAGCAGCCACAACCATTACCAATATCGGCGACAACCGCTACTTCCAGTATCAAGTGCTCATGACCACGGACAACCCCGCGATCTCGCCGGAACTGGTAAGCGTCACGATTGACTACACGGCCCTCGGCGGAGGCGGCTTCGAGACCGCCGGCTCGCTCCAGTCCTCGGCCTTCGACATGGGCAACGCCTCGCCCGTCCAGGTGATCGAGTGGGACGAGACGATACCGAGCTGCAGCCCGGCCTGCACGATCCAGTTCCAAGTGCGGACGGCGCCTGACGCGAGCGGCTCGCCCGGGACCTGGACCAATTGGTACGGTGCTGGCGGTGACGGGACCTACTTCACCGCTGCCAGCGGCACGAGGATCCCGGTCGACCTCAACGGCAACCAGTGGGTTCAGTACCGAGTGGAGCTGGCCGGTGACGGCCTCGACACGCCAATCCTTGAGGAAGTGAGAGTGAGTTACCGATGAGGTACCGTTCACCGCTTACCATTCACCGTTCTCAAACCAGCGACGCAGGTTTCACTCTCATTGAGCTCCTCCTCTACATCGGGGTGAGTGCGATCATCCTGACCGGCGTCTCGTTTTTCATCGTCCACATGGTGACGGTCCGGGAGAAGCAGAAGACCATCGCCGAGGTTGAGCAGCAGGGTGCCCAGGCGCTGGCGTTGATGACTCAGGCGATCCGCGGGGCCGAGGCGGTGAACGCGCCGATTGCCGGCAGCTCCGGAGTCAGCTTGAATCTTGACGTTGTCACCGGTGCGGATGACCCAACGGTCTTCGATCTCTTGGGCGGTGTGCTTCGTATTACCCAAGGGGCGGGATCAGCCATACCGCTCACCTCGTCGGCAGTGGCGGTGAGCGGTCTTGCAATTGAAAACCTCACTCGTCCGGGAACGCCGGGGTCAGTCAAAGTTGAGTTCACCCTCTCCCATGTCAACCCGAGTGGGCGGAATGAGTTTGAGTACAGTCGAACCTTCCGCGGTTCTGCCTCGCTGAGGCAATAAAAATGCCTCATCAATCCCCAATGCCAACATCCCAAAAGCCAATCCGTCATCTGTCATCCGTCAGCCGTCATTCCGCCGAAAGCGGCTACGTCACATTAATGACCGTCCTCATTATGACGGCAGTGGGGGTCGCAGTGGGAACGGCGCTCTTGCAGCTCGGGATCGCCAATATCCAGACGAGCCAGACCATTTCCCAGGCCAATGAGGCCGCCGCCTTGGCCGAAGCCTGCGCCGAAGACGCGCTCCACCGGCTCCGGCTCGACAGCGCCGCCACGACCGCCAGTAACCTCACGCTTGGTAACGGCAGCTGCGTGGCCACGATCACCAACGGCG
>CAZOUL010000006.1:14583-15950 GCA_964583025.1 uncultured Candidatus Saccharibacteria bacterium | reverse complement strand
GACGGATTGTCCGGGTACTCACCGGCCAAAGCGGCCGGCGGGGTATCTTCTTCGTAGTACGGTAACGGGTAGTCGCGAAGATCCAGGTACTCGACGGTGCAGTCATCGCGCGCCGCCAACCTATCTCGAACCCACGTGCCAATCCGCTCACCGGCCCGGTTTTTCCGGGTACTGCCGAGGATGATTTGGACGTGAAGTGGGCGTGTCGGCATAGAATTACTATCTCATACTTCTTTCGCTAAGTTCCACCAATTAGCAAAAAAGCTCAGTCAAACGTAGCGCTTGACAGTCCCCCCAGGGGGGACTATTGTCAAAGCATGAATCAAGCCACCAAGACACGCCTGCTCCATCGTCTGCGGATCATTCGAGGCCATCTTAAAAAAATTGAACTGATGGTCGATGATGACCAGTACTGCGTCGATGTGATGACCCAGCTCTTGGCGGTTTCAAAATCGGTTCGAAGCGCCCATCGGTTGATCCTTGAGCAACACTTAGAGCGCTGCGTGGTCGATCAGGCCAAGCAGGGCCAGACGACCAAACTTGTCCAGGAACTCTTGCACCTACGAGATCTGGAACAAAAAGCATAATTTATTGTGTGGGGAAAGGATAAATATAAATCAAAGTGGGCTGTATGGTCTTATTGGTCTCCTGCTCGGCGTAGTGATCGGGGCTGGAACGGCTAGTTATGCCGTTAACAGTCAAATGTCAGGCATTATGCGGATGATGGGGATGAGCGATAATCGGATCGAAGCGCGAACAAGCGAAATGGGTCATGGGGGCATGGACCTAACTATGAGGAAGATGCGTCAATCGCTTGAGGGAAAACACGACGATCGCTTTGATCAAGCGTTCATTGAGGCAATGATTGAGCATCACGAGGGAGCGATCGAGATGGCCGAACTTGCCCTGATTTCCGCCGAGCACGACGAGATCAAAGAGCTCAGCCGGGCGATCATCGACGCCCAGACGAGCGAAATTATCGATATGCGTGATTGGGCGCGCCAGTGGGGCTATGAGCTCACCGACTAATGGGCAAGATACTCCTTCCTACTCGGGGTGGACGGTGCGAACAGTGCGGGATGGTAGCCGAACAGATCTACACCGATAGCTTTGGCATTGCCCACCCCGTGTGCGCCCATCATCTGCCTCCCGGGGTAGCAGAAACTCTTGGAACACCAGACCACCGGAAGCAGCCGGGTCACACCCAGCATGCCAAGTCCCATGGCCACGCGGCCGACCAGTCGGGGTCAAGAGATGCACACGCCGGGCATTCGGCGAATCTGTTCCGGGATCGCTTTTGGCTCACCCTGTTCCTAACAATTCCGGTTGTCCTGTACTCAGAAACAATCCAAACCCTCCTCAATATT
>CAZOUL010000006.1:0-14573 GCA_964583025.1 uncultured Candidatus Saccharibacteria bacterium | reverse complement strand
TCCGGGAAGCCAGTGGATCGGCCCGGTCCTTGGGTCGATCATCTTTTTCTACGGCGGTGCCGTTTTTCTCCGATCTGCAGTGGTAGAGCTTCAGGCAAAGCAACCAGGAATGATGACCCTAATTGCCTTGGCAATCACTGCCGCTTATCTCTACTCACTCGCCACGACCTTTCTGATACCCGGTACGGAGTTTTTCTGGGAATTAGCGACGCTCATCCTGGTAATGCTCTTTGGCCATTGGATGGAAATGCGCTCAGTTGCCGCTGCGGGCAGCGCTCTGGACGAGTTGGCAAGGCTCTTGCCGGACACCGCCGAACGTCTCACCGACGATGGTCTGGAAACAGTCATGGTCAGCGACCTCAGGATCGACGATCGCGTCCTCGTTCGACCGGGCGCAAAAATCCCGGCCGACGGCACAGTTCTTGAAGGCACAAGCAACCTCAACGAATCAATGATCACTGGTGAATCGAAACCTGTAAAGAAAGGTGTGGGCGAGACCGTCATCGGCGGGACGATTAACGGGAACGGTTCGCTGACGGTCGCGGTAACCCAAGTCGGCGAGCAGACGGCTCTTGCCGGGATCATGCGACTGGTAGCCCAAGCACAGCGCTCCAAGTCACACACACAACTTCTTGCCGACCGAGCGGCGTTCTCCCTAACGATTATTGCCATCCTGGCCAGTCTCGGCGCGTCCATCGGCTGGCTTGTCGCCGGGGCAGCAACCGCGTTTATCATCGAGCGAGCGGTGACCGTACTCGTCGTTGCCTGTCCGCACGCGCTCGGACTGGCGGTTCCTCTCGTGGTCTCTATCTCAACGAAAATCTCCTCGCAACACGGGCTTCTTATCAGGGACCGAAAGGCTCTTGAGGCCGCCCGGGGCATTGATGTGGTCCTCTTTGACAAGACCGGCACGCTCACGACCGGAACGTTCGGAGTTTCCGACGTTTGGTCTGCCAAAGGGGTGCTGCAGGCTGATCTCCTTCGTCTCGCTGCTGCAGTTGAGGCAAAGAGCGAGCATCCGATCGCTCGGGCAATCGTGGACCGGGCCAGCCCAGCTACTGAACAGGCCAAGGATGTGGAGGCACTGACCGGACGCGGAATCAAAGGCCTTGTTGGAGATGACGAGATACTAATCGGTGGCCCACAGCTCCTTCGGCAACAGTCTGTCGAATTACCTCAAGCCCTGAGAGCGTCAATGGCCAGAGCCCAAGCTGATGGCAAGACCGTCGTAGTTGTCCTCAAGAATGGCGCTCCTCAGGGCGTTATTGCATTGGCTGACCTTGTTCGTCCTGAATCAAAGCAAGTGGTCGCGGAGTTGAAGGATCTTGGCGTGAGGGTAGCAATGGTAACCGGCGACGCCAAAGATGTGGCCGAGTCCGTCGCTCGCAACATCGGCATCGGCGAGATCTTTGCCGAAGTGCTACCTGAAGAAAAATCAGCACAGGTGAGGAAGCTCCAGCAAGACGGCAGTACCGTACTCATGGTTGGTGACGGGGTGAACGATGCACCAGCCTTGGCCCGAGCTGACGTTGGGGTCGCGGTGGGCGCCGGGACTGACGTGGCGGTTGAGTCGGCTGGGATCGTTCTCGTAAAGAGCGATCCTCGCGATATCGTTGCGATCATTACCCTGGCTCGAGCTACCTACCGGAAAATGATCGAAAACCTCATCTGGGCGACGGGCTACAACGTCGTGGCCATCCCGCTCGCCGCGGGTATTTTCGCTTCACAGGGCCTTGTCTTGGCGCCATGGCTTGGCGCACTCTTTATGAGCGCCAGTACGGTGATTGTTGCGCTGAATGCTCAACTACTACGACGAATCCACATCTAAAGAGGAGGGATCATGGAACTTGCCCACTTTGAGGAGGCAGCGGTCCAGCAGGGGAATCAGTATCTTGTTGGCGAGGAATATATCCTCGCCCATCACGGGATGATGGGCGTTGGTGGTATCGGGATGGGCGGTGTGTTTAGTCTGACCGCTTGGATCTTTTGGTTGCTGGTAGTCGCCCTCTTTGTCGCCCTCATCCGCTGGATCTGGAAACAAGGAGACAAGAAGTAGGCATTCTCTCTTGGGGCAGGCGTTCTCTTGGTTTGAGTTCGCCTTTCGGATAGTTTGGAACTATGAAGTTCTATTACTTCCTTGGCCACGAACAGTTCCAGCCAGAGATGCTCGTCAAGCACGCAGTACTAGCCGAAGAGGCCAGCTTTGACGGGGTGATGGTCTCTGACCACTTCCACCCGTGGGTAGACGACGAAAGCGCCGGTGGCTTTGCCTGGGCCACCCTCGGCGCCATCGCCCAGGCAACGACGACACTTGAACTCATGACGGGTGTGACCGCGCCGCTCCGCCGCTACCACCCGGCGATAGTCGCCCAAATGGCTGCCACTGTCGACCGGCTCTCTGGTGGCCGGTTCGCCCTTGGACTCGGCACCGGCGAGGCCTTAAACGAAGGCCCGCTCGGATACGAGTTCCCGGCCTACCAAGAACGACGGGCTCGGCTCAAGGAAGCATTTGAGATCATCCACCAGCTCTTAGACGGCGAGAAGCTCACCTACCAAGGCAGCTACTACCACACCGACCGGGCGAAACTCTATAGTCCCCCAACCCAGCGGATCCCTCTCTGGATGTCGGCGAAAGGGCCGCAGTCGATCCAGCTGGCCAAGGAGCAAGCCGACGGCCTTATCACCAGTGCCCGGATCCCGGTTCTCGAACCAACCTGGTTCGCTGACTGGGACAAACCGCTCCTCATCCACGAGTGGACCGTGATGGCGGCAACCGACGACGAAGCGTGGGAGTATCTCAAGCCCTGGCGGGGCCTCCGAACGCTTAAGAGTATCTACAAAACGGATCCCCAGGATCTGAGGGTGGCGGCCGACCAAGAAAAGAAAACCGACATTGCCCGGCGCTTCTACCGGTTTGCAAGCGCCGAGGAGTTTGTGGCCCACTTCCGGCCGATCCTGACCGAGGTGACGCCGGACATTTTCACCATCCAAACTACCGGCAAAAACCAGGAAGCCTTGATCAAGCTCCTCGCGGAAGAGGTCCTGCCAGAACTTCGGAAGTCATGAGGTGCGTTGCGTTACACGAGCTTGACCATGTTGAGCTTAAGAGCCGGTCATCGGGTGAGCAGTTCTCCCGTTCAGCAGTATTGACCGATTCGCTCGAACTCAGCTCCCTCTTCATTCACCACGAGATCCTCCCGCCAGGCCGGCGTTCATCCCTTCCCCACCGACACGCCCAGTCGGAGGAGGTGTTCGTGATCCTCAAGGGGACAGTAACTGCCTTGGAAGGTACGGCGTCCCAGATCCTACAAGCAGGCGAGTGCGTGAGTTTCCCTGCTGGCACCACAGACGTCCACATGGTAGTGAACCGGACAGACAGAGAGGCAGAACTCCTCGTCATCTCCACGCCAGCAAAGACAGGGGATGTCGTCTTCGGAGACCTGCCAGAAAGATAGACCTTGCAAATTAACCTGCAGGCCTGGCCAGACAACCGAGCGATCTAACGAGTGGTGACTTCGAAGTGTCCGTCACTCCGACGGATCAGTGTGAAGTTGTTGCCGTTCTTGTCTTCAAATGGCGCCTTGCCTTTTGAGCGGGCTTGGTCGAAGTAGACCCGGGTTTCTTCAGGGTCCAAGTCATCGCGCAAAAAACGCATCCCACGTTCGCTATCTTCTGAGTAGTAGACGGTTTCACCGTCGAACCACACCTTTTCGTCATCGGCCATGGTCGTCCTCCTGGATATCAGCGATTCCCTGGCCGACGTATCTGAATCGTTGGTGGGTCTTCCCTTCCCGCTCCACCTGGTCAAAAAACATCTCATAGGGCCGGACGGTGATCCGCGGCCCAGGCCGGATCCCGAGCGGCACATAGGCCACAAACCACTCCTCGGTTTCCGAGTGTCGGGCCGCCCCGAGCACCAGGTAGTACCTCCCCTTGAAGTGCTGGTACACGCCGGCCTTGAGTTCGTGCTCGACCATCCTAGCCCCGGAGCTCGTACTGCACGGTAACAAAGTAGGACACCTCCTGCTCACCGGTGAGCAGGTACGGGGCGGTAAATGCTGGCTCGGAGGCAACTTCCGAAGAGACTGCCGCATCACGGCTCAGTAATGGGATCGGACCACCCCAACTGCTGTCGCTCACCGTTACTAATCGGCCCAGCTTCGCCCCAAGCGCCTCGGCGGAAGATTCTGCCTTCCCGCGGGCATCTTCCAGCGCCTGAACGCGGGCGACACTTTCCAGCTCTTTGCGCTTCTCGTCAGAAAACGTGCTCTCAGGAGTCACACCGGCAATGGTGGCAGTCGTAGCTAAGTAGTCGAGCACTGTCTGGGCAAGGATGACCTCCCGTACCGTTGCGGTGAGGCTGTACGTGGCCTGGTTCCCAGTGGGCTCTGGGGCCGGTTCGGGTAACACGGTGTCTCGTACGTACGTTTGGTTGGTATAGACTTGGACCTTGATATCTTCCCTGGAGACTCCGAGCTCAATGAGCTTGTCGACCACGGCATTGCCCACGGCTGACACTTCGTCGGTTGCTGCAGCCGGATCATCGTTCGTCGCCTGGTAATTGGGGCGAAAAACGAACTGGTCCGGCACGGCTTTCACGGTCGCCTGGCCAGTGAAATCAGCGACTGCCGGCTCGCCAAGCCAGAGCCAAAGAGACGTTCCCGCAAACACCATCGCCAAAATCCAGGGCACAACGACTGACGCTCTCATATGCAAGACCTCCGTGCTATACGCTGGGCACTACGGTCCCCGCGACTGCTCCTACAGTATACGCCACCGCGGCGGCGATTGCTCCGACAACCAGCATTTCTACGCCAGACATGAGCCACCCCTGCCGGGTCACCGTGGTCCGGAGCGCGCCGAGGACAAACAAGGCCACGGCGGTCCCGGCAATCGAAACAAAGAAGGATTGGCCCGCGCCGAAGATATAGGGCAAGAGCGGCACTGAGCCGGCGAGTACGAACGCGGAAAAGATTGCGAGCGCGTTGGCTTCTGGCCGGCTGTCAGCCCCCGTTGGCAAGCCGAGGCGGCCAACGGTCAACGCTTCCGCCCACGCTGCCTTGCGGCCAGAAACGATCCGAACCAAATCAGCGAGCACCCTGCCCCGGAATCCTTGGCGGTGGTAGACCGCGGTGAGCGCGTCTCGCGCTTCGTCGGGTGAGCGGCGGATGGCCCGGACCACCTCCTCCTGTTCTGCCTGAATAAATCCCCGCTCCGACCGCTCTCCTAAGTAATTTCCCGCCGCCATGGAGAAGCCGTCGGCCAGCAAGTTGGCAAAGCCGAGCACCAACACCACCCCCGCCGAAAGATCGGCACCGGCCACAGATGCGACAATGGCAAACGTCGTAATGATCCCGTCGTTCGCGCCAAAGACGAGGTCGCGGATATAACGCCCGCGGAAGATATGCGGAGAGTGAGGTGTTTCCATAAGATCCGAGCACAGACACCATTGCCACCAGGTACTGGTGGCAATAGCTTCGCTACTTGGAGCTCATCTTGCCCACCATCAAGAGCATGTAGAGGGCGGAGAGACCAACGAGATCGTAAACGATCCGCGTGAGCGTCGTCATTTCGCCAAAGAGCGTTTCTACGAGGTTGAATTCAAAGAATCCAACGAGCCCCCAGTTCAACCCTCCGACGATGACGAGCACCCAAGCGATCCAATCGAGGGTGTTCATCCTCATGAAGCCTCACCTCCCTTCCCCGTCATAAAAGGACGCCTCTATTCTATCAGAAGCTCATCAGTTTAGCCGCCAGATCGCGAGGTTCAATACCGAAGCAAAGCTTACCCAGATCAGGTAAGGTGCGAGCAGCCAGGCTGCGCGCCGATCGAGATGGGCTGTCTGGCGGATAAGCTCCACGAGCACGGCGAAGAGGATGGCGATCACCAACAGGGCTGCGCCGGGCTCTTTCGCGCCAAAAAACACCAAAGACCACAGCGCATTGAGCGCGAGCTGCGCCGCAAACAGCCGGATCGTCTGAACGCGCCGTGGCGACTGCTTGGCCTGCATGATGAGATAAAGAGAAACCCCCATCAAGAAGTAGAGCGTTGTCCACACCGGAGCAAACACCCAGTTCGGCGGGTTGAAGAACGGCTTCTCGAGCGCCGCGTACCAGGTGGGAATCGCCGGCGTCGTTGCGAGACTGCCGATGACTCCGGCACCCAATGAGAGAGCAACCGCGCCAACCAATTGATACGGATTCCGAACCATGCTCCTAGTATACGCCAACTCGGCACGAAGAGGACCTCCGACAGATCGTTGAACTGCCCTACTCCTTCTGGTACAGTAGCGCCCGTTACTAAGGTAGTCCCGGGTAGCTCAATGGCAGAGCAACTCGCTGTTAACGAGTAGGTTGTCGGTTCGAATCCGACCCCGGGAGCCAAACTCAGCAACAGAAGAAAAGACCGTGTCCCATGACCGGTCTTTTCTCGTAAAAGACTCTCCCGATAAGGAGCGCAGCATTGGTTCGTGACCGTACGCCACGGGGCAACTCAACGCCGAAATGACTGACCGGGTTCCATGACCGTTCGATAAGGCTTCGAAAATCTATAAGACTTGCCTTTCACTCCTGATAGTTCTCCAGTAGAATAAGGCACATGGAAGAGATAATTTACGTACTCATCAACGAGTCGATGCCTGGTTATGTGAAGATTGGGCGAACAACTAACCTAGAGCAAAGAATTCGTTCGCTCGATACCACTGGCGTTCCGCTCCCATTTGAGTGCTTCTACGCCTGTACGGTACAGAATGCTTTGTTCGTAGAGAAGCAGCTTCACGATGCTTTTTTGGATCACCGCGTCCGTTCCAGTCGGGAATTTTTTGAAATTGCTCCAGATAGAGCAGTTGCCGCTCTAAAACTTGCCGAAATTCGAAATGTGACACCTCAAAAAGACTTTGTGGAAACGGAAGAAGACCAACACGCCCTGAACCAAGCCAGAACTCGTCGGGCAGCTTTTAACTTCAAAATGGTAGATATTCCTGAAGGAGCAGAGTTGGCTTTCATCAACGATGAGAGTATCAAGGCGCGCGTCATTGATAACCGTCTCGTAGAATTGAACGGAGAAGTTGCGAGTCTTTCGAGTGCAGCCCAAAAGGTATTGAACGTGACTTGGCCTGCTCAAGGTCCGCTGTACTGGACTTATGAGGGGGAAACACTCGACGAACGACGCCGTCGCTTGGAACGAGAAGAGTAGCAAATGAAAAAAGTCCCGGAATGTTCCGGGACTTTTTGGTACCGAGAATTATCACCAACCGTTGACAACAATAAATGAACGCAGTAGATTCGGTGCAGCCTATGAATATCACATCTGTCGCCGACATCATTCCCGGGTTTGTATTCCGCGGACCCGTCATCGACCAGCCATCCGGCCAAGTTTACGTTGTCCAAGCCTCGAATATCAACGGCAGCTCACTCCTCTTGGATTTCGCATCGTTAAAGCGGATCGATGACGCCCCTGAGCGAGCCAATGCGTACGTGGAACCGTACGACGTACTGATCGCCGCTCGTGGCTCATACACGATCGGCTTTAAGGCAGCTGTACTGCCTGAATCCAGGCTGCCGGTCCTCGCCTCGTCCTCGGTCTACATTCTTCGTCCAAGGACCAAGCAGATCTTGCCTCAGTATCTGGCGCTCTACATCAATTCAAAACGGGGTCAGACGCAGCTCGCCCAGTTCCTCGTTGGCGGGGTAACACGCGCAGTTCGGCGGGCGGATATTGAGAATTTCGAGCTCCCGGTTCCAGATCTGACTGCGCAGAAGCTACTTGTGGAACTACATGGGAATACCCAGGAGCAGGCAGATCTTCTGCGACGTCGGACCGAAATCAATACCAATGTCTTTGAAGGTGCGCTACGCATTGCCGCAAAGGAGCTTTAAACCAGTACTCGGTCAGTTCGAAGGACGGCTCAAAGGCTATGATAGCGAGGAGGATCTCCTTGGGTTGGTAACGAAGGGGAATACGCCGAAGTAGGCTATGATAGTTCGTATATGACTCAGCCAACGCTCAAGCGAACCGTCACATTGCCGCTCCTCACGCTCTACGGACTCGGTAACATTCTGGGTGCCGGGATCTACGTCCTCATCGGTGAAGTCGTTGGTCTCGCCGGGTTCAGTAGTCCGCTCGCGTTTCTGGTAGCGATGGTTATCGCTGGCCTGACCGCGTTCTCATACATGGAACTCTCAAGTCGGTACCCTGTCAGTGCCAGCGTCTCCGTGTACCTTCATGAGGCTTTCGGCCACAGCCGCCTGGCGACGCTCGTTGGACTACTCATCGTGCTGGGAGGGATCAGCTCGGCCGCTGCCCTTTCACTTGGCTTTGCGGGTTACTTCCTCGCCTTCATTGGGTTACCTAAAGTATTCATTAGCGCCGTGCTACTGCTAATCTTGGGTGGAATCGCTATTCGCGGTATCGGTGAGTCAGCGAAGTTCGCGAGCCTCTTCACGCTCGTTGAAGTTTTTGGGCTGCTGCTCATTATCATTGCTGGGCGCGAGCATCTCCTGAGCTTTGACCCGACACAGCTTCTCGCAATTGATCCGGCTGTTGGCTGGGGAGGGGTATTCGGCGGGGCGTTCCTTGCTTTCTATGCGTTCATCGGCTTTGAGGACATGGTCAACATCAGCGAAGAGGTCAAGAACCCCCGTCGGACCATGGCCTACGCGATCCTTGCCTCGCTCGGCTTAGCGACCGTCCTCTACCTTGCGACGGTTGTCGTGAGCATCGGCGCGGTCCCAGCGAGCGAACTGGGAGCCAGTGAGGCGCCGCTCGCCTTGGTGTTGCAGCGCGTCAGTTCGCTCGACCCAATTCTCATCACGTTTATCGGCTTGGCCGCAACCATCAACGGGGCGCTCGTCCAGCTCATTATGGGCTCACGCATCCTCTACGGCCTGGCCGATCGAGGTTGGATCTCACCACGCTTTGCCGGACTGCACGAAACGTACCGCACGCCAGTCTTAGCGACGATCGTTGTGCTTGCCGCAACAATTCTTGGCGCCTTCGCTCTTCCACTGGTGTCGCTCGCCAAGCTCACTAGTCTGTTCGTGCTCGCCGTCTTTGTCATCGTGAACGCCTCACTCATCGTCATTAAACAGCGACATCCAGCGGCAAAAACGACGTTCGAAATTCCAGTCATTTTACCTGTGCTGGGCGCGCTGACCGCGACCGCCATCCTACTACTCCAGCTTGGTTGGCTTGGGTAATTGCCTTACCGCGCTGCCGCGGCAACGATCAGGAATATGCCAAAGGCATTGAGTAGGAAGGCAATAAGAAAGAATCGCCAGCGAGGGAGCTTAGCGAGTCCTAGGATGCTCACGCCCAGCTCGTCGGGGAGCACCGGCGCGGCAATAATGAACGCTCCAACAAATGGCAGGAGCCACTGAAAGTACTGTGAGCGGAAGAGCGTTTTAACGAGTGACCCGCCGAAGAACCGAACGAGCGGTTCGAGCTCCTGGAAAATCGTGGCGGAGATGATTCGCAGGACAACGTAGTCGCCAAGAGCCGCTCCGGCCGCCCCGACGATCGCCACGTAGAATGGATCGAGGGTCTGGGCGACGTCGAAGAGAATGACTGCAGCTGGTGCGACTGTAAAGATGGATACGCTGAGGAGTCCTGCCAGAAATGCTCCAAGGTAACCGAAACTGCCAAGGAGCGTGAAGAAGTCGGCAACGACGGGGTACTTGAGAAGCGCAAAGAACACGACCAAGCTGCCAATGAGGAATCCCGTGTTTTTGTACTGCCACCGTTGGTAGTACTCGATCGGTCGCAACAGCTGCCGAATCGTGGTATCGACGGCTCGCAATGGGTTGGTATTCATCATATTAATGATAACAGAGCCAGCATGCGAGATAGCTCTTGGGGTAGCGCCCGAGTACAATTACAAGAGAAGGGAGTACGTATGGCTCGAAGAAAAGTCTACTTGCCAAAGTGGCAGCGTTGGTACTTCACGCCGATGATGGTCATCGTCTGGGGAAACATCACGTACCAGGAGTACTTTAACCCCGCGAACACCGACAAACTTGGGTTCGTTGGATGGCTCCTCATGACCATTCTCTTCCTTGGGCTAGGGAGCATGCTTTGGGCGATGTCGAGCGGGCGCCTCACCGCCTACGAGATCGAGGACGAACGCTAGTCTATTGGCTTAGCGCGGCGTAGAGGACGTAGAGGCTCGCCACAATCGCGATGACGATTACGACGAGCATATTGGCTGCGAAGAACTCGTGCCAGTATGCGCCCGCTGCTAGACCAATGGCGAGCAGTGCTATCTTGAAGACACCAAACTGCCACCAAGTGAAGGTTTTTGGCGTAAAGATATCCATATTCCTCCCCTTTATGCTTGCGCTACTAACACTGTAGCGCAAGCGAGACATTCCGTGCTACTCTTTTTACGGTGTCTCATCTGCCTCATTTTGACACCGTCCCCACAAAGGTCTTAAAGGGCTATAAAGGTTCTAGACCGGGGTGGGGAGCCAAACTCAGCAACAGGAGAAAAGACCGTGTCCCATGACCGGTCTTTTCTCGTGAAAGCTACTCCTAACAAGGAGTGCTGAATTGGTTCGTAACAATACGACCGGGCAAGTCAAGGGTCTTGAATTCTGTTAGCATGGTCTTATGAACAAATCAATTACTCAACAAGCCGAGCAGCTTGCTCGGCTTGCACACCAAGGGCAACTAAGAAAAGACGGCATGCCATATATCACCCATCCGAAGCGGGTTGTCGATCTACTAAAAAAGCATAATTTCGGTGAAGAAATTATTGCGGCTGGTTGGCTGCATGACGTTGTTGAAGATACTGATGTAACCTCAAGCCAGATTCGACAGCAATTCGGCGTAGAAATTTCGTCCCTGGTCGATGCCGTTTCTGAAAACCCAGATATCACTGACCAAGAAAAGAAGAAAAAGGATAGGGTAATTCGTGTTGCAAATGGCCCCGAGGGCGCAAGAGCAATTGCTGTTGCTGATACAATCGATAACCTAACCGATCTAGAAAGGTTCTACGAAAAATCAGGCCATGGCCTGTGGAAACACTGGCCTATAACCCCAAAACAGAAGCTTGAGACCGACCAAGAAGCATTCAAAATATATTCGAATGGGTGGCAGAGTCCTCTCTTAGATCTTCTGAATAAAGCAATTGATATGGAGAAAAAGATCGTTGAAGACTATTACAAAAACAACCTGTGACGTTCCAGACCGGCTCGGTGAGCCAATATTTGAACAAATACCAGAGGTAGATACCTCTGGTATTTTAAGTAAGGTATCCTTTGGGCATGAGTGACAAGAACCCTCGCGCCGTGTCGAGCCGGGCTGAGTGGCGCAGGTGGCTGGCCAAGCACCACGCCAGCACTAAAGCAATCTGGCTCACCCTCTACAAAAAGCACATTGAGGACGCCCCGCTTTCGTATGACGACGCGGTGGAAGAAGCGCTCTGCTACGGCTGGGTGGATGGCCAGCGCCGCCGGATTGATGGCGACACCCACATGATCCGCTTCACCCCGCGCCGATCCGGGAGTTATTGGGCACTCTCAAACATCGCCCGGGCGAAGAAACTCATTGCAGCCAAGAAAATGACCAAAGCGGGACTCACCGCCTTCGAGCAGTTACGACCCGAAAAGATTGCCACGCCCACTAAGTCCACGGCGGCTAAACGGCTGCGTCTGCCGAGCGATCTTCGCACGGCCCTGGCCGCCAAGGAGCCGGCGCTCACCCATTTCCAGGGCTACCCGCCCTCGTTCCGCCGGAAGACAATTGAGTGGGTGACAAACGCGAAGCAGGCCAGTACCCGGGAGCGGCGGGTCAAGAACGTGGTGGCCAACGCCGCCAAGCACCAGAAGCCAACCTACTAGGACTATGCCAACCATCAGATTTACTACCAAATTGGAATCGGCCCCGAAATCAGGGGCGCTTATCCCCGTCCCGAAGACTGCCAAGCTACCAGCGAACACAGCGCCGATGGTTGAGGGCGTGATCAACCACTTCCCATTCCGGGCGCCGCTTGGGCCAGAGGGGGTAGTCATCAGCGAGGCGATCCGCCAGGCCGTAAAAGCTGAGATTGGCGACACCGTCGAGGTGGAGCTGACCCGGGTTGGCGACGAACCGGAAGTCCGGGTACCGAGCGACCTAGAGAAAGCCCTCGCGGCCAACCCCAAAGCGATTGAGGCCTGGAGGAAAATTACCCCAATGGCCCGGCGAGATTGGGTGCTCTCAATCCTGGTGGTCAAGCAGGCCAAAACCCGCGAAGGGAGGCTAGCAAAAACTACCGACATGCTCGCCCATGGCAAGGGCCGGGTCTGTTGTTTCCCAGGCTTGAACTGGCTCACCAAGGATCACGTTTCCAAAAAAGAAACCTGGCAGACACTGCCAAAGGACAGCGGATCTACGAAATAAAGGAGTAGTCATGGATATCTTTCGTCGACCCACCCTCATCACCGTCATCGTACTACTCATCCCCTTGCTCCTCATGCTCTTTGGCGTTCGGCTCTACGATCCGGGAAGCGGGTATGAGCAGCTGAACTGGGACTGGGCCGACTTCCTCGTCATCGGAGCTCTCGTCTTTATTGCCAGTCTCTCCTTCGAATTCCTTGCCAGCACGGTGAAGCGGCAGCACCGCATGCTCATGGGGGTGGCGGTACTTGCCATCGCTCTGTGGCTCTGGGCTGAAATGGCGGTTGGTGTGTTCACGAACTGGGGCAGCTGAGCCTGAGGATTCTCGCATCAGGAGACGGTGCGAGATCATGCGAAGCGGTAGCTGCAAGCGCGTTTCCTGCTTGCAGTATAATAACCACCCTGAGTCTGGCCGAAAGGAAGTTGATAGGAGGATGCATGGAGACGGCGCTTGAGCAACATAATGAAACCGAACTGACCGAAATGCCTGCAAACCAGGCAGTGGTTCCTGCAGTACCACGACGGATCAGCTTGATCGAAAAATATAAGGCCGAAATCAAAATTGCCCGCGAAACACTGAAGGAAGCGCTCGACGAGAATCCCGCCTACGAAGAAGCCGTCGTGGAAGCGCAAGCGGCCCTCAGAAAGAAAAAACAGATCAAAGATGAGATCTGGACGAGCGCCGATTGCCAGGCGCTGCTTGCAAAAATTAAAGAAAACCAAGAAGAGATTGCCACACTTGAAGAAATCCTGACAACTGAGCTCATGCAGATCTACCAGGACCACAACACCGACGAAGTCGCCGGCGAGGACGGCGAACCCCGTAAGTTCAAGGTCGTGGCCAAACTGCTCCCGAAATCGAAAAACAAAGACACCGTAGAACCGCACGATGAACCGCTGGTATGAACGACGAAGTAATCCTTTGGTAGGGTTGAGCTATGAGTTCCGTAGAAAAACTCTACGACGCCATCGTTGCCCTCGATAACCGGTTTGAGCGGAAGGGCAAAACCATGCCCTATACCTCGGTTAACGGGCACATGTTTTCTTTTGTGGGCTCCGATGGCGTGGTAGGCCTGAGATTGCCGCCCGAAACACGACAAGCATTCATGGAACAATACCAAGTGGAACAGCCGGTGCAGCACAACGCCGTGATGAAGGAATACGTCGTTGTGCCAGTATCGCTCCTTGCAAACCCAAAGAAAGCCCTGGCATACTTTCAAGACGCGTACGAGTACGTCTCGAATTTGAAGCCTAAGAAATAGCGAAGCTCCTCGTCACTCGCAGCCGCGGAAGCAATGTGAGACACTGCGAAAATCGAGGGTGGAGGAACCATGGACGACCAACCAGCGCAGACCGTGCCAGGAGCGCCACCGAGCGGAGGAGATCCAAGTACCAGCAAACCCAACTACGTTCTCTGGGTGCTCGTTGTTCTTGCCCTTGCCGCCTTTGGCTTCCTTGCCTGGCGGTTTACCGCATCGACAGGCAGCTCGCCGTCGAGCCAGGAGGACGGGGCGTTGTCCGGCTTGGTGAGTATCCCGTGCAATGGAAAAACCGTTCAGGTGATTCCTCCGGCCGACAGTTTTAGCGTTCGCCTCCTCATTCCTGAATCCGAGGTCGCAAGTGGAGCCGACGTGCGCTCGCTCATTGAGTGCTACTTCGCCGAGTATCAAGACACCACATTCATTACTGGCGCAATTGGCGCTTCGGCATTCGAGGCGCAGAGCGCTGCACTTGGCAGTCTCGGTGAGCCAGACGCATTAAGTGAAGAAGAGCTTGCCCTTCTTGATACTCGAACATTCACGGGCCAGCGCAACCCAGATAATATCGATATTCAACTCCCTCATACGGGTCCGTACGCTGAGTAGGGGTGCTCCGCCAGCTGCCAGACGTAACCAGACATTGCCCGCACAAACGGTCTCCTCTACGATAACGATATGGAACTCGGGCTCGGAACAATTCTCCTGCGAGTTGGGTTTGCAATACTGCTCGGCGCGATCGTGGGATACGAACGGGAAATGAAAACGAAGCCTGCCGGTTTTCGTACCCACATGATGGTGGCCGGCGCGAGTGCGCTTCTCCTTTTGATGAGCGATGCGGTGGTCAACCGACTCAGCCAGCAAGCCGGGGGTGATATCCTTGCCGCTGACCCGACCCGGGTTATCCAGGCGATTGTCATCGGCATCAGCTTCATCGGCTC
>CAZOUL010000005.1:0-16945 GCA_964583025.1 uncultured Candidatus Saccharibacteria bacterium | reverse complement strand
TGATGAACCGATCTTTTTCCTTGAGCAACGCTTGGGAGAGCGTGAATACTTTGTCCTCGGTGATAATCGGAATCACTCATCAGATTCCCGCCGATGGGGTCCATTGCCACGAAAAAATATCGTGGGTCGGGCGCTCGTCGTTGTCTTTCCGTTTTCCGATTTCGGACTGATTGAGCAGCCATCTGTCGGCATTGAGTAATGGCTCTGTATGTTGACGTGGCAGTCGACGCGCCGGTCGACAGCTTGCTCACGTACTCCGTCCCCGCCAAGATTCTCCCGGACGTCCGTCTTGGCCTTTTAGTCGAAGTACCCGTCGGAAAGCGCCGGCGACCAGCAGCGGTCATCCAGATCCGGCGAACGATTAAGAAAGAACTCAGAGAGAAAGTCCGTCCCGTCACTCGAATTTTGAGCGCTGGCATGGTCGTTACCAAAGCCTCACTCGATTTGGCTGGCAACATGGCTGCTGCCAGTGGTCATCCTGTGGGTCTATGCCTGTTCCGCCTTCTGCCGCCGCTCAGCAAAAAACCCCCTTCGCCTCAGCTCGCCCCCGTGAGAAATCCTCTCTCGGCGGCGCCACAGCGCCTCCATCTCATCCTGCCAGCTGCACAGCGGATACCTCAGTACGCGCTGCTTGCGGAACGCGCCGTGCAAGCAGGTCGGCAAGTCCTACTTATAGCCCCGCAATCAATGCACCCACTCCTCACCGAGAAACTGACAGCAAAGAACGTGTCAGTAACCCGGGTCACTGCCGAAATGCGCCCGGGAACACAGCGCAAACTCGCTGCGGCATTCCAAAGCGGCCATGTGCCCCTTCTCCTTGGTACTCGACACATTGTCGGTTGGGCCGCCCACAATCTTGGACTCTTGATCGTCGAAGATGTACTTGACCGTGGGCATCAAGACGATCAGCAACCCTACCTAGATAGCGCAACGATTGCCGCGCTTCGTGCATTCCGAGACCAGGCAGCTCTCATTTATGGAGCAAGCATCCCGACGCTTGGAATGAGGCTCGATGAGCAACAGTCCCGCGCGCAGCGGGTCGCCGCGCAAGCGCTCACGCCTGCGCTCACAGTCACAAGGGCTAGTCACGGCCGTCTCCCTCCGCATCTTCTCTCGGCACTACAGCACAGTCGACGAGCTGCTGTGGTCTGCCCGCGCCATGGAATCGGGGGCTCGCTTATTTGCCGAGGGTGCAACGCGGCTATAACCTGTGAGTCGTGCCAGGGACAACTTGAACTCACCCGACACAGCACCGATGCGACGTGCTACGAATGCCGTAGAAAGCAGTCACTCCCAGTTCGTTGTCTTCGCTGCGGATCCCACGATCTTCTCTTTACCGGCATTGGTACGGAGTCTGTGGAGGACTCGCTGAAACGCCAGCTCGGCCCACTCCCGCCAACCATACAGGTAGGCACTGAACAGCTCTTACACGACAAAACCTGGGAACTTGTCCTGTTTATGAGCGCCGATAGTCCACTGACAACCCCATCGCTGGAGCGTCCGCTCGAATACCTGAGCAGAATCCAGGATGCCGCGAGCTTTGCTCACCAAACGTTCGTTCTCTCCTCGGCAACCGACCACCCACTGTGGTCTCTCCTCGGAACAACCCGCGACCAAACCCTTGACTCACTGCTACTGCGACGACAGCAAGCAGGTCTCCCCCCATACTCCGAACCAGTGGCAATCTGGGCGACTGCCGAACAACGCCGCGGTCTTAGACAACTTGTCAGTCAGCGTTTTGGCTCGGAGGATGTGCCATCGTTTATCGAGCATCATGATATGATGACACTACTTGTTTCCAAGCATCATCGAACCGAGGTGTTTCACTGCCTGAAGAGCGTCCGGAATCTTAAATTCCGCGCTGGCTCCATCCTCACGACCCAAGCCTTCCACGAACTCACGATGTATCGCCCTTATGCGCATCGCCTTCCTCACCGAAATCTACAGCCCCATTAAGAACGGCGTGGTCCATGCCGTTCAGCTCAGCCGCGACGAATTGCGGCGGCGGGGACACGATGTCGCGATCATTGCCCCTCTGACACCTGGTATCCGTACAGGAGATCACGCTGTCTACTCCGTTCCTGCCGTCCCATTGCCTGGCAACACCGGCTACACCCTGCCCGTGCCCCAACTCTCTGGACTCAGCCGGGTCTTGTCGTCGGTGGATATTATTCACACCCACCACCCCTTCTCCTTGGGAATGTGGGGGCAGCGGGTTGCCCGAAAATTCAACAAGCCGTTGATTTTTACCAACCATACCCAGTACCACCAGTACACCCACTATGTTCCCCTGATCGGTTCGGCGATTCAGCCTGGGCTCGCACACCACCTTCAGCGGTTTGTCGCCGGCTGCACGCTGGTGATCGCGCCTGCACCCCTCACTGCCCAACAGCTCAAGGCCATGAATCACACGACGCCCGTTGCCCATGTGCCAAACGGGATAGATACCGTACGGTTTGCTCGTGGCAATGGCCAAGCGATCCGCATCCGGCTCGGCCTCGACCAACGCACACCCCTCATTCTCTACGTTGGCCGATTATCAGCTGAAAAAAATGTTCGCTTCTTAGTTGAAACGGTGATGTCGATGCCTGAGCGACCACAGCTTGCCCTGGTCGGCAACGGCCCTGAGCGCACCTCGCTTGAAACGATGATCGAACGCCGACGCGCCCACGACCACATCCATATTCTCGGCGATTTGAGCTACCAGCAGATGCCGGATGCCTACGATGCGGCAACGGTGTTCGCGACGACGTCTACATCAGAGGTGCACCCGCTGGTGATCCTCGAGGCGATGGCTGCCGGGGTCCCAGTCGTTGCCTTCCGGGCCCAAGGGACCGCGGATGTTATCGATGACCACGTTACCGGCCTGCTGACCGAACACACGGCGACCGCCTTCACGCGAGGCCTTCGGACATTTCTGGAGCAAGAGCACCTGCGCGCGCAGTGCGGCGCGCAGGCCCAAGCGGTTGCCCACTCTCAGTACTCGATTGACGCCTCGGTCACCAAGCTCCTTGACACGTATGCCCTGGCCCGCCGCCTTGCCAGCACCTACGACGCCTAGCTGCATTGAGCTTTCTCACCAGTTTCGTTACACTCCGCCGTTATGCAACCACTTCCGATTCTCACCTATCCCGACCCGATCCTCACCGCACCAGCCAAAAAGGTCGCGGCATTCACGCCTGCCCTCTCGCGCCTGATCGACCAAATGGTAGAAACAATGCGTGTGGCCAATGGAGTCGGGCTGGCTGCCCCGCAAATCGGCCAGCAGCTCCAGATCACCGTCATTGAGCACCGGCCGTCTGGAAGGGACGATGAGCCAGCAGTCCCGCTCCAGGTACTCGTCAACCCAAAAATTATCTCGACAAGCAAGGAGAAAGAAACTGAGGAAGAGGGATGTCTCTCCTTGCCCGGTCTCCTTGTCCCTGTTCCCCGTGCCCGGCGCATTAAGGTGCGGGCCCAGGATGCCCAGGGCACAGTGATCCAGTTCAGGGCGAGCGGGTTCCACGCCCGGATTATTCAGCACGAGCTTGACCACCTGCGAGGTCGTCTAATCATCGACTACGCCCAAAACAAGCACCAACTCGTAGTGGGATATAAGCCTCGACAGCAGAAAAAACCTAGCATCCACGACGACCAAGAGCTATGATCCCGCGCTTCGCCTACCTGGGCACCCCCCAGTTCGCCTCGACAATCCTTGAGGGGCTGATTAGATACGGGTGGCCGCCGGCTCTCGTCCTCACCGAACCCGACAAACCAGTCGGCCGCAAACAACTCCTGACTCCATCAGCAGTCAAGGTTGTCGCAAAAAAACACGACCTCTCGGTTGCCACCCCACACTCAGGGAGTGAAATTGCGGAACTTCTCTCAGGGCAAGAGATAGACCTCGCCGTCGTTGCGGCCTATGGGAGAATCCTCCCGAGCGCTTCGCTCGACGTCCCGAAATACGGAGCAGTGAATGTTCATGCTTCCCTCCTTCCCAAGTATCGCGGTGCCGCGCCAATTCAGGCAGCTATCCTTGCGGGCGATACGCTGACTGGTGTGAGCTTCATGCTCGTTGAGCCGACGCTAGACACTGGGCCAGTTCTCGAATCACTGACCCTCTCTATCCTTCCTACTGATACAACGCCGACACTCTCTGAAAAGCTTGCCGGGCTCGCAGCCCAGACGATCGGCGGCGTCCTGTCCCGCTACCTTGCTGGTACTATCGCCCCAACACCCCAAGACGATAGCCGGGCTTCTTACGCGCCAAAAATCAAGAAAACCGACGGGAAGGTCTCGCTCACCAGCATCGATCCTGAAATGCTCGACCGAATGGTTCGTGCCTACTGCCCCTGGCCAGGCGTCTATACCGAGGAATTTGGCACCCGGCTCATTCTCCGCGGCGGTCACCTCAACGACGGATGCTATGTGATCACCGAGCTCCAGTGGGCTGGGAAGCAGCCGGTTTCCGCCCCTGAGTTTGCTCAAGCCTATCCTCAGATATTGACGTCACTCCCAGAACGCATTAGAATTAATGCCACAACGCTTTCAGTCTGAACGCAAGGAATTTCCGATGCTCCGAATTCGACTCCGCCGAACAGGGAAGAAGCACCAGCCCCACTACCGACTCGTTGTCGCAGAACACACCGCCCCGGTTTCCGGGAAATTTGTTGATGTGGTCGGGCACTACAACCCTCGTACCAAAGAGCTCGTCGTCAAAGAAGAGCAGGTCGTCACCTGGCTCGACAAGGGCGCCCAGCCCTCAAACACCGTCGCTCGCCTGCTCACCAAACAAGGCGTGAAGCACAAACTCGTCAAAGTGCACGTCTACCCAGAACGGCCAAGTAAGAAGGCTCAGGAAGAAGGTGGGGACAAACAACCATCAGTTCCCACTCAGGACGATGGGGCAACAGAGGCTTCGACTGCCGAAGCAGCAGGAGAAACGCCTCAAGAAGAGAAGCAGACCGACCCAACCAGCAGCGAGTAGTGAAGGAGCGTAATGGAAAAGGATGCTCAGTTTGTTGAAACCGTGGTCAAGGAACTCGTCGAGAATCCCGACGACGTCAAAGTAGAACGAACCGTCGACGAAATGGGAGTCCTAGTGACCCTGTGGGTGAACCCGGCTGACATGGGCAAAGTCATTGGCAAGGACGGCCGGACCGCCAAAGCAATCCGCACCCTCCTCAGAGTGATTGGAGCCAAGAGCAACGCTCGGGTAACGCTGAAGATTGCCGAGCCTGAAGGCGGTACGGGCAACGCCTACGAGGTACCAGCCGACGACCAGAACGGCAGCCCGGCAATGGCTGAATCGACCACGCCGATGCAGACGACCGACTCATTCAATGAGCCAGCCCGCCAAGAACCAGAAGAAGAGAACCCCACCTCGATCCTGTAAGTATTCTCCCCAATGACAAAAGAGCGGCGCGATCCGCTCTTTTGTATGATGGAAGATCACCAGTTTCGCGGTACTATGACCGTATGAAATTCACGATCCTCACCCTCTTTCCGAATATGATCCGACCGTTTCTCGAACATTCGGTACTTGGTCGTGCTCAACAAGCCGGCGCCATCAAAGTGAATTTGAAGGATCTCCGTGACTGGGCAAGTGACCGGCACCGGACCGTCGACGATACCCCGTACGGGGGAGGGCCCGGTATGGTTTTAAAGGTTGATGTGATTGACCGCGCGCTTGCTGAGCTCGCACCAGCACAAAGGACCCCGACCATCCGCCGCATCCTTCTCACGCCACAAGGAGAACGGTTTACCCAGTCGACCGCAGAACGACTCGCCCGCAGCGAAGAAGACATCTTACTCATCGCAGGTCACTATGAGGGATTTGATGAACGGGTCCGCCAATTGGTCGACGAGGAGATTTCAGTTGGCGACTTCGTACTCACCGGCGGCGAGCTCGCAGCCGCGAGCATCGTCGACGCCGTAGCTCGTCTCCGGCCAGGCGTTCTCGGAAACCCAGCCTCACTTGAGTCAGAAACACATAGCTCACAAGTCACCGACTACCCAACCTACACGCGACCAGAACGCTACGCACCGTTGTCTCGCACGGGAATCAATGAGCTCGTCGTACCAGAAATCCTCCTGTCGGGGAATCACGAAGAAATCGCCGCATGGCGAGCAGTCGCGAGGAAGCAGAAACAGTGATAACATTCATTGACCCTTCTCCTGAAACACGCTACAATCTCCCTGGTAGGAGGACCTTACATGAGTGATGATGCAATGTACCCGATTCTCCGGCGTGCCCAGCAAACGCTCACCTGCCCCGTCTGCCGCCGGAAATTCAAGCTTGACGAGCTCAAGGTTCGGGCAGTACTTGATCGGCAGTTCCTGATCCAAGCCTCATGCCACGCGAGCCACGCCCCAGCACTCGTTCTGTTTATTGCTTCGGGAACTACTACAACGAGCGGCACGCAAGTCACTGCCGACGACGTCATTGATCTCCATCGAACCCTCAAGGACTTCGACGGCGATTTCCGCTCTGCATTCAAGGCGCTCGACCAGAAGAAACAATAAGTAGTAACACGGATGTACGTATGACGAACGAAGAGTTCACGCTGCGCGCCAAAGAGCGCGCGAAAAATAGTTCACTCAAGGCGCTGCGCGATGAGAAGGCAGTACCTGCGGTCGTATACGGCCATAACGTCGAGAACCAGACACTCTCTGTGCCTGCCGCGGAGTTTCTGAAAGTCTACGACGAAGCTGGCTATAGCACCCTTGTGAATTTAGCACTTGAGAACGGATCGCCGGTGAAGGTGCTCATCCAGGATGCCCAGTTCCACCCAGTTACTGACGCGCCGCTCCATGTTGATTTCTTCGCAGTCAACCTCAAAGAAAGCGTCGACACAGAAATCCCACTAGAATTCACCGGCGAATCGCCGGCGGTGAAGGATCTCGAGGGCAACTTGGTTGCGAACAAGAACGAAATCCAAGTACGCGCCCTGCCCACAGCCTTGGTGAGCGAACTTACTGTTGATATCTCCTCACTGAAAACCTTCGATGATGTGATTCGGGTCAAGGACCTTGTTATTCCAGAAGGGATCGAGGTGCTTGATGATCCTGAAGACGTTGTGGCGCTGGTGAACGAACCCCGCAGCGAAGAAGAGCTCGCTGAGCTCGAAGCTGATACCTTAGAAGCCGAAGCGGCCGCTGTTGAGGAGCTTGGAAAAGATAAAGAGACCGAAGCAGAGGGAGAGAACGCAAGTGACACGGAACCGAAAGACGAAGGCAAGGAAGAGTAGCCGAATATTGCTCAATTTGTTTTCGATTGCTGCATCACTAAAGAACCCGCATGAGCGGGTTCTTTAGATTCCATCCCGACCCGCCCCAAGAACCCCAGCGTAACCGGAGGATCGTTGAAAATTTCCGTACTAATCGAGGGGATCTGGCTCCTCAGCCAGCCGTTTCAGAAAATCATCAACCAACTGAGTCCCTTGGTCCCCATCCTCCCGAGACCGGACCGCGACAAGACCGGATTCCACTTCCGTGTCACCAATGATCAGCAGGTAGGGTACTCGCTCGAGCTGGCCAGAACGAATCTTCTTGCCCACGCTCTCCTGCCGGTCATCGAGCTCCACCCGATATCCCCCATCCTTGAGACGAACCACCACCGAGTGGGCATACTCAGCGTGCCGGTCAGCGATCGGCAGCACTTTTACCTGAACCGGCGCCAACCAGAGCGGGAACTTGCCGGCGTAGTGCTCAATGAGAAAGGCACTGAACCGTTCATGGGTGCCGAGCGGTGCCCGGTGAATCACATATACCTTCTTCTTTTCGCCATCAGCGTCGGTGTATTCAAGGTTGAACCGGTCACCGGCAGCAAAATCGAGCTGGTTGGTCGCAAGCGTTTCCTCGCGGCCGCCCACAAACCGCACCTGGAAATCAATCTTCGGTCCGTAGAATGCCGCCTCGCCCACTGCTTCCCGGTATTCAAGCCCGGACTTCTCCATTACCCGCCGAATCGCGTTCTCGGAAAACTCCCATAGTTCCGGCTCGTCGATGTACTTCTTTTTATTGGCCGGATCGTGGAGCGAGAGCCGCATGTAGTAATTCTCAATCCCGAAGAGGTCAATGTAGTACTTATGGAGTTCCATCACCGCCAGGAACTCCTCTTCGATCTGGTCTTCTCGGCAGTAAATATGGGCATCGTTCATGGAGAGCATCCGTACCCGCAAGAGTCCAGCCAGGGTGCCTGAGAGTTCGTGGCGGTAGACGGTGCCGTACTCAGCAAGCCGCACCGGCAAATCCCTGTAGCTTCTGGGTGTTTGGCGAAACATCAGGTGGTGGGGCGGACAGTTCATCGCCTTCAAGTAGTAGTTGCCGTCATCAAGCTCCATTGGCGGGTACATCGTGTCGGCGTAGTAGGGCAGGTGGCCGGACAGCTCGAAGAGTTCTTGTTTGGCCAGGTGCGGCGTGACCACCCGGTGGTAGCCGCCCTCTTCCTCCTTCTTCCTTGCCAGCCGCTCAATGAGGTCACGAAAGAGCGTTCCCTTGGGGAGCCAGAGCGGCAGACCCGGGCCAACCAAAGGATCAAAGGTAAAGAGGCCGAGTTCCTTGCCGATTTTCCGGTGGTCGCGAAGCTTGGCTTCCTCGAGCTCGGCTAGGTAGGCGTCGAGTTCTTCTTGGGTTGGCCAGCAGGTGCCATAGATCCGCTGGAGCTGGGCGTTCTCGGCATCCCCCCGCCAGTAGGCCCCGGCAACCGAGAGGAGCTTGAACGGCCCGATCTCGGTTGTAGTCTCCACGTGGCCGCCCCGGCAGAGATCCACGAACCCGCCGGTGGTGTAGATGCTCACCGACTCCACGGCCGGGAGTTCAAGTGCTTGCTCGGAGGCGTCGGCAATGGCGGTACTGCCAGTTTTCTCAATCTGCTCGATCAGCTCGACCTTGTACGGCTGTTTCCTCTCTTTGAACCGCTTCTTCGCTTCCGCCAGACTCACCTCTTCCCGCTCATAGCCATGGCCCTGCTTGGCGATCTCGGCCATTTTCTTCTCGATCGCCGGGAAATCTTCCTCCGTCAATCGATGCTCGAGTTCAAAATCGTAGTAGAAACCATGCTCAATGACCGGGCCAACCCCGAGTTTGACGCTCGGCCAGAGCTCCTGGACCGCTGCCGCCAATAGGTGGGCGCACGAGTGGCGATTCTTGTAGAGTTGATCCAAGGTGTCATGGTGTTCTGCCATAGCTACTCCTTTTCAAACAAAAGAGACGACAAAAACTGTCGTCCCAGGTCCCCCGGTTCTAATTGGGGGGAGGTTCCACCTAGGTTGAGGACCGAAGGTCCGAAACCCTGAGCACTCCTGGCTAAAGCCAGGAAGTCGAACGGGTCTGTTTCGATCCCCCACTTTCCGGCCAATGTTCTGACGTGGCCGGCCCGTCTGCGCTCCTGAGCTGGTGAGACCCATTCATCACGCACCAGATTGTTTTTATCTTACCTTTTTTGAAGGAAAGAAAAAAGACCACGCGAGTCGCGCGGTCAATTGGTGGATGGTTTCCTAATAGGTACTGGGGGCTGATTAATTTGCATTGTCGCCTTATCGAGTTCAACCAGGGGAAACGACTTCGGGAACCGTTCAAGATAAGGCACAGTAATACTACCTCCAACAGCTGTATCGGGTGGAATACAGTACTTCAGGCAAATCTCTATAGGGATCTGCCGAGGGAATCGACGCAGAAATGCTCTTACTGGCGGTTTCCTCTTGCCTGACTCATCAATCCACGGCTGGCCAGTAGCATCAACGTGGATAATCCGTGATTTATATCTCGGATTACGAGTCAGATGCCTCTCCAGGCAAACCGAGCACACTAGATGAATCTCTCCATCACGATGGATTGGGTTAAAGGGAAATCCTGGTCGATTGTTTCCATGGTAGATATACACCTGACTACTCTGGAACGGGGGAACTTCCTCGCCGCAATGCACGCACCAGACATTGCCAGCATCGGCAATTGCCTTCTCTGCGACAAGATACCGCTCCAGTCGGTATTGAGCGACGATTTTGTTGAGCTCTCCCAAAAGCTCCTCGAGTTGTTGACAGCGTTCTTCAATCTGGTCATCGATCTCAGAGAATGAATGAGCGAACAACCTGAGCTGGCTTTGGTGGATCCGCTCGATCAGCTCTGGTGCCCCCTCAGTCTCATTGCCTGGATCCTGAGTGAATCTAGAGATAAACTCGTTCACATTAAATTCTTCGTCGGACAAAGCGAAATCCTCCAATGTGTTAAGTTGACAACCGCTGGTGATTCTAACGGTTCCTGGAAGAAACAAAAGGCCGGGAGCTGCCCAGCCATCCAGCACTATCAAGTTCCACCCCAGTACTTCCACCTGTCAGGTGGAAGGGGGAAGGTGTAACATTTCTCCTGATACTTCGTAGGTATAGAGGATTGTGATACGTGTGCGTGTGAATCGATAGTGAGTACGAAGCTCCCGAACCGCTTCGGACATGGCCGCTTCCCTGTCCGCTGCTTCAACCTGAATAGCGCATGGCTCTTGGCAACAGTAGTCATCAACCGCCTTTGCGCCGGGTGGCAGGTACCCCACGCGAAACAGCTTCTTCATTCTTCCTCCTTCTAAAAGTTCAAGGTCTGGAGGTACCATACCACTTGCCGGCAGTTGCCGGCGTGGTACGGTACATATATGAAACGACGCTACTGGGTCTTGGGAACACTGCTCGTGATTGGCTTGGTATTTGTCGGGCTCATACGCCTCTTGCCCGAATGGCAGGCACCAAAAACTGAACAGTCAACGATTGCCCAGTCGCTCGATGAGACCGTACCAGCAAACTCAGTTGAGGAGCGCCATATTGCTCTCCGTTCGCCTGCGCCGGACGCGGTCTTAAACGAGCTACCAGAATTCGTGGAAATCGAAGCTGCTGCGCCACTCACCGAGAAATCTTCACTTATCGTCACAGCAGACGGCAAGGAGATTGCGAGTGGCGCTCCTGAGCTGGCACTTGATGCACGCTCAATGCGTCTCGAACTTCCGCGAGACACTGAGCCAAAGACGTACGAGGTGGTCGCCCACGCCTGTTGGAGCGACGGCACCTGCACCGTCGACCGCTACCAGTTTATCGTTCAATAGGAGGGTCCATGCGCCAGTACTTGGATGCGCTCGCACAAATTCTCGAGCATGGTTCAGATTGCACCGACCGTACCGGCATCGGGACAAGAAAACTCTTCGGTCTCCAAATGCGCTACGACATGGCCGATGGCTTTCCTGCGGTCACAACGAAAAAGCTGGCTTTCAAGTCGGTTGCCGCCGAACTGCTCTGGTTTATCTCTGGCTCATCGGATAACCGTGAGCTTGAGGCGCTTGGATCCAACATCTGGCGGGCCAATGCGATGGCCGAGTACTGGAAGCCAAAAGCCAGGTTCGAGGGCGACTTGGGCCGGGTCTACGGCGTCCAGTGGCGCAGGTGGCGGGCGCCGGACGGTCGGGAGATCGACCAACTTGCCGAGGCCATCGAGAAAATCAAAACGGATCCCCACAATCGTCGGATCATCGTCACTGCCTGGAATCCAGGGGAGCTCGACCAGATGGCCTTGCCGCCGTGCCATATGTTCTTCCAGTTCTTCGTTGCCGATGGCCGGCTTTCGCTCCAAATGTACCAACGATCCTGCGATATGTTTCTCGGCGTCCCATTTAATATCGCGTCATACTCGCTGCTCTTACACATGGTTGCCCAAGTCACCAATTTACAACCTGGCGAGTTCGTTCACACGCTTGGCGATGCCCACATTTACCAGAACCATGTTGCACAGGTGAGGGAGCAGCTAGTGAGAACGCCTAAGCCGCTCCCTACACTCCGGCTTAACCCGGCCATAAAAAATATCGACGGCTTCACAATCGACGACATTGGGCTCGAGCACTACGAGCACGCGCCAGCCATCAAGGCACCGATGGCGGTCTAGTGAAGATTGCTCTGATCGTCGCCGTGGCTGATAATGGTGTTATCGGAAACGGGGGCAAGCTCCCCTGGCACTTGCCCGACGATCTGGCATGGTTCAAGCAACAAACAACAGGCAAACCGGTGATTATGGGCCGAGGCACCTACGAATCGATCGCTCGGCTCCTTCCCTATCGGCCTAACATCATTCTCACCTCACAGAAAGATTACCGCATACCGGGCGCCTTGATCGCGCACGATATCGACGATGCAATCGCCAAAGCAACACAAGAAGCTCACCGGCTCGGCGCTGAAGAACTGATGGTTATTGGCGGCCAACGCGTCTATGCCGACTTCCTACCGAGAGCTCATCGAATATACCTCACCCGAGTCCACAAGGAGGTGGCGGGAGACGCATACTTCCCTGAGTTCAAGCGAAGCGACTGGAAGAAAGTCGTGGAAGTGCGCCACCCAGCGGATGCCCAACACGCCGTCGCCTTCACGTCACAGATCCTCGAACGAGGGTAGCAAGGCCCGAAATCAGGCGCTGACGGCAGTGCGGAAGTGTTTGCTAAGCTTCGGTCCCCGCTGCTTGGCGTAATTTGATTTCATGTCGACCCCGTAAACCTTATCGGCCGTGGCGATTGTGCGTTCGTAGATCATCTTGCAGACCGGTTGGCGGTGGCGGAGGATGACGTTCTCGTGTGGTAGCACTTCGAGTACGGCCGGGGCGCCGAGCACTGTGCCATTCTTGCCGTACCCAAATCCGGGATCAAAGAAGCCGGCGTAGTGGGAGCGAAACTCGCCGGCAGCAATGTCGTACGCGACCATCTCTGATGCGTAATCAACCGGAACCCGGACGTACTCGAACGAAGGCAGAATATAGAATCCCCCTTCTTTTAAGATTAATTCTTTCGATTTATTTCCCTTTATCGGGTAGAAATACGCGTCAGGGTCATGAGCGCCGACCTTCCCGAGATCAAGCACCTCCATGGTGTGTTTGGCCTGGAAGGCTACGATCTCCTTATCGAGATCGGCAGTGAGCATTATGCCGTCGTCAACAATGCCGTCTGGCTCTTCGATGAGCTGGCCGTCTTGGTCGTAAATGAGCCCGACCTCTCTATTTAGAAGCTGCAGCTCGAAGTTTGAGAGCTTGCCGCTTGATCCCTTGAAGAAACGGATCTGGGTGATCGAATCACCGGGCTTCACGCGGATCGGCCAACTCTTGGGGCTGACGAGAGCGTAAATTCTTCCTTTGTAGCCGGCAGGAATCCGGTCGAACCGAGGGTAGCTGTCAACGAGTGTTCGAACCCAGAGGTTAATCCGACCGGAGCTGCTCTTGGGGCTCACGAGTGCCGAGATTTGGTTGTCCAGGGCAAATTCTTCCTGGAGTTCAATGACATACGTCGAGCCAACTGTGAGTACGGCCGGTTCATCCATGGTGAAGCTGTACAGCTGATAGCGGTCAATCACATCCTGGATCGATTCCCCCGGGCTCGGCAGGAACGTCGACTTCACGCACCAGGCTCGCTCCCCGAGCGTCAGGTCGTAGCTGGCTGGCTGAATTGCCGACTCCTGCACTGGCTTCCCACCGATCGTGAGTTGGCCGAGCCGGGAAATCTGGCGGATCAACTGGCTTGGTAGCGCCCCGCTCTCGCTCATGCCATCACCTTTGCCACGACAGTCTGCTCGACAATTCTGAGCACTTCTTCGGCGATTGCTTCCCGGGTCCTAATCCCCTCACCTTCCTCGCACCGAACCACCGACCAATGATCCGAACGCTCGACCAGCGCGTGATACTCGTTGAACACATCGGTCAGGAAGGCCGTGTTCTCCTCAAAAATATCCTTCTCGCCGGTAGAGCGGGCCCGCATGAGGGCCACCGAGTTTTCAACCGGCAACGAGAGGAGAATACCCGCGTCCTCTTTCGGGATCCCAAACACCTCGTAGTTCAAGGCAGCGCACCACTCGCGGAAGGCCGCCCGCTCCTCGTTCGGCACCTGGGTGCTCTGATAGACAATGCTTGATGTGGCGTAACGGTCGGCGATCACGATATCGTTTTCCGAGAGTAGCTCGAGCAGGTGGTCTTTTTCCTCGAACCGGTCGGCCGCGAAGAGATAGGAGACGAGCTTCGGATGGACGCCGGTGATGTCGCCGAACTCCCCTCTCAGGTATGCCCGCACCTCCCTACCGGAAAGCGTCCGGTCGTAGGCTGGGAAGTCAATCGTCCCCACCTTCAGGCCGCGGGCAGTGAGATTGTCCACCAGTAGGGCAGTTTGAGTTTGCTTCCCCACGCCATCAGTGCCATCGATCACTAAGAGTCGTCCCATACACCCTCCGATCGTAGCTTCGACGCTACCGAGACTCGCCCCGGGCGTCAATCACGGGGTATACTCCAGCTATGGCTGAGAAAGTGATTACCGTCAACAAGAAGGCGCTCTTCGACTACGAGTTCGAAAAACGCTACGAGGCTGGAATCGTTCTAACCGGGGCAGAGATCAAGGCGATTCGGGCCGGCAAGGCGAACCTGCAGGGCAGTTTTGCCCGTCTTCGCTATCACCGCAACGAGAACAATCCCGAGATGGTGGCGCTCAACCTCCACATTGGGGCGGGTGAGAATCCCACTCGCACCCGAAAACTCCTCCTTCATCGCCATGAAATTTCCCAGCTGATCGGTAAGCTCGAAGAGAAAAGGATGACGATAATTCCCATCCGCCTCTACCTCAAACACGGCCTCGCCAAACTCGAACTTGGCCTAGGTAGAGGCCGAAAAAAACATGACAAGCGGGAACGCCTCAAGAAGAAGCAGCAGCAACGGGATATCGAGCGCGAAGTCTTTGGGAGAGAATAAGAAAAGCGGAGCCTAGTGGCTCCGCTTGAAAAAACCAGTACAACGCCGGCAGACAAACTCGTTCCGCTCCTTGTCGAGCATGAACCGCTTTACTTCTCGTCCGCACGCAGGGCACCGACTCCCAGCTTTTCTTTCTTCACAATCCGCACACCGGCGAATCCCACCGGATTCTGCGACCTCGAAAACTTCGCGGCCACATACGTCACACTGCTCTTTCACTCACAACGCCCCTTTCTGCCCATAGCAACCCATAGGCATGGCGAACGGTACCGCACCGGAAGGCCGAGGGTCAACGCTTCGTCTGCTACGATGAGATCATGGAATCCCGGAAAGAACAGATCATCCAGATAGCCCATAAAATCAAGAACCTCAATGGGACCCTCGCTAATATCCGCCGACAGAACGGCACACGATTCGTCGTGGGTGAGGGAAACCTCAGCGCAACGATCGTGTTTGTCGGCGAGGCGCCGGGAAAGCAGGAGGCAGCCACCGGCCGGCCGTTCGCCGGCGCTGCGGGCAGAGTCCTTGATGAACTCCTGGCTGGCGCCGGGCTGGCGCGGAGCGAGGTCTATATTACCAATATCGTCAACGACCGGCCGCCAAATAACCGAGATCCACAACCGGAAGAAGTTGCCCGCTACAGTCCGTTTCTGATGAAACAACTTGTCGTCATCCAACCGCGGGTGATCGCCCCGCTCGGACGAATCTCGATGCGGTTCTTGCTCGACCAGTTCGGGGTTGATGCGGCAGGGAGCATTGGCACACTCCACGGACAGCGGTTTCCGATCAAAACCCCATGGGGTAACGCCGTCATTGCGCCACTGTACCATCCAGCTGCAGCTATCTACAGTCCAACCCTGAAGCCGGTTATGGTAAAAGATATTGTCGGCCTCACAGATTGATTCTTCTGGTATTTTCTGATACTCTGTACCAGTTTGCACTTTGACAAGTGCCACGTCGTGCATCGGGCATCTTTCTCCCGCAGAAAGGTGCCCGGGGCCCGATGTGGCTTCGACGGAAGGGTTCAGAGCATACTGTGCTCGAGCCGAGGATGTGGTGCTTTCCTCGTGAAACTTTGTGCCACACTTCTACGTGCAAACAACGTAGTTTCAAAGGTGCGTAACGCGTTTGCTAACGCATTCTCGTTCGCACCTGCGCTCGCCTAAACCCGAGTGCCGTCACTTGGCCGGTCCCCTAATCTAGCCAAGCCGACGTTCACCCATTAGGGTGCTCTGCCGAGAGATGCCTTGAGTATCGGCAGCTAAGAAAACGCAAGGATTTCGCGTAAGCGAATACGCTCGTCAACCACACGTGTTCTCCTTTCGGACTGGGGTTCAACTCCCCACGGGTCCACCACACTTCGCTCCTTCGGAGCTTCGTAGTGGCGCAGCCACACAAGCTACGAGGAAGAAGTGTGCCCCTAACGTAGTTCGCTCTTGCGAACGAAGTGGGGCTATACTGTGACTATGTATTACGTCTACATCCTGAAACTCCAAAATGAAGACTACTACATTGGCTTCACCAAAGACTTGCAAATGAGAGTTCAGCGTCATTTCCAGAATTCCACCAGTACCACCAAACGGATCAAGCCGAAAAATCTCATTTTCTATGCAGCGTTCGAATCAAAAAAGCTGGCTCTCGATTTTGAGAAGTATCTCAAGACGCCCTCTGGCTTCGCCTTCCGAAACAAACGACTGATAACGTCATGATTAACAAGCAGGATGCGATACAAATCCTCAAACGATTCACTACGGAAATTCTTCCTAACGAGCTTTGGTTTCAACTTATTCAGCCTAGTATCAAGGCAATGGTTCTATACGGTTCAGTTGCGAAGGGCACAAACCGCCCGGACTCAGACATCGATATGCTTATCATCCTTCCCCTGGAACACGAAAAGAAGTACACCGTCGGAGAGTACGAGTTTGAGTTCGAAGGTCATGAGATTAATATCGTACTTCGCTCCATTGAGCGGCTGAGGTTCATCGCCAAGGAGCAGTCCGATCAATTTCAAAAAGAAGTATTTCGGGACTCCGAGATCCTCTACTGTTCAGACAAAGAAGTCGAATCACTACTTGAGGGAATCTCTAGAATTTAACCCTGTGGCAACGTGCCGCATGTACTTTGCTCGTGATCTACGCACAAGCTATCCCTGATCCCAGAGTTTGGGTAAAAAAATTCCCCGGTGCGTACACCGGGGTCAAAGGGGTCGAGGAACCAAGGGCCG
>CAZOUL010000004.1:0-17944 GCA_964583025.1 uncultured Candidatus Saccharibacteria bacterium | reverse complement strand
ACCGGAGCTCGGGATCGCCAGCTGGCAAGAGGTCGGGGATTTCTAGCAGCTATCCACTGGGAGATTCGGCAGCGATTTGTCATACTTGGAGAAAGCGTGCAAGGAGGGGCATGAGACAGCATTCGGGCGGGTTTACGCTCATTGAAATTCTGATTGTGGTCGGGGCGCTCGCAATCCTCGCCAGCATCGTGATCCTGGCGATCAACCCCTCAAAGCAACTGGCCGAGGCAAGAAATACTGAGCGCCGGCTCGACGTGAATACTGTCCTCAATGCGGTGTACCAGTACGCGATCGATAACGAGGTGCTGCCGCCCTCGATTACCACGACTCCGACCGAGATCTGTCGGACCGGAGCTGGATCGTGTGCCGGGCTCATCGACCTGTCGGTGCTGGAAGCAGGCGAGCTCTACCTCGTTGACCTGCCGAATGACCCGACCGGCGCTTCGACAAACGGGACCGGCTATGTCATAGTGAAATCGGCAAATGATCGGGTGACCGTCTCGGCGCCGAGCGCAGAACTCGGTGCTAGCATCAGCGTCACTCGCTAATTGGAGGAGTTCTCAATGCATACCCGTCAACGTGGCTTCACCCTCTTAGAAGTTCTCTTGGTCGTAGGAGCGATTGCCGTGCTCGCTGGTATCGTGATTTTGGCGATCAATCCCTCGAAGCAGCTGGCTGAGACCCGCAATGCCCAACGCCGCGTCGACGTGAACACGGTCTTGAACGCCGTCTACCAATACGCGATCGACAACAACGGTACCATCCCTGCGGCGATTACGACGACCCAGACCGAGATCTGCAAGACCGGCGGGACCTGCACCGGCCTCATTGATCTCGCAGCTCTTACGACCAGTTCGACCTACCTCGTATCGATCCCGACCGATCCGACCGGGGCCAGTACCAACGGTGCCGGGTATGAGATCGTCCGAACCGCGAATGGCCGCGTCACCGTCGTTGCCCCTGACGCTGAGCAGGGCGCCACGATCAGCGTGACCCGATAGGGAAGGCGCCCGAGCGGGCGCCCCAGGCTTGTCTATGAGTTACCACGTCGATTGCGAAAACGGCAACTGCCACCCTGCTCGGATTCCCGGGGGCAGAAGACTCCACCGTCATCTCCATGACAACGTCAGTTGGTACCGGGACTGGCATCACCATCCGAGCCGTCCCCACTTCCATCTCATGGCGCTTCTGGGGGCATTGCTGGTGGCTGGGTTTGTGCTCTTTTCGCCTGCCCAGACCGGTCTCCAAGCAGAGGTCGGCGGATACCCAACCGCGGGCCGCCTGATTCTGCCGTCTGGCCAGCCGGTCCTTGATGGGTTTCATGAAGTTACCTTTCGTCTCTATCCCGTTGAATCGGGAGGCACCCCGGTTTGGGCCGAGATACACGCTGGCGCCGATCGTATTTTAACGGTCAATGGGTATTACACGACCGAACTTGGCCGCTTGACGAGGCTCGACCATATTGATCTGGCAGCAACAAGGTACTATGTCGGCGTGACAGTGAATGGGGGTAAAGAGCTCACCCCCCGTTGGCCAATTGGCGAGATGCCGCTCCAGCCTCTCGGGGAGTAGCCGGTGGTCAGGAGGGACAGCCATCGGACGAGTCTCCAGCGGAAGCTGCTTTATGGTTTCCTCTTTCTCGCCCTTGTCGTGACCGGGTTCGCCCTATTCATCTCAGCGCTCACGAGCCGTCTGCATACGGACCTCCTTGCAGCGTCGGCTCTGCGGGACCGAAGCACCCATCTGCAAGAGCTCAAGTTCAGTAACCGCCACGCCGTCGGACGGGCCAAGGCGATCGTACTCGAGGGTACTGATCCAGTACTCGCCCGGCGGCAGTACGACGTGGCGCTGCAAGAAATTGAACATCACCTCGGCGCCTTGCGAGCCATGGCCGTCGACGCCGACGATCTCTCAGACTACCGCTTGCTCGACCTGGAGTCAGAGCAGCTACGAGGCACGGAGGAGCGGGCGATCCAGGCAAAAGAGGCCAAAGAGCTCGCGCTTGCCGCAAATCTCGTTGGCCACTCCTTCGAACCTGCCAGGGCAATTTTTGACGAGAGCCTCGACCGACAGCTCAAGCAGGCGAACATTGCCATTTCTCACCTCCTCCTCACTATTAGGACCACTAGTTTGCAGGTGCAGGTAGCGACGTTCGTGGCCCTCGGATTTGTGTTGCTCGCCATCACCCTCATCTACCTCATGTTCAAGTTGGCGATTATCCGGCCGCTGTGGCGCCTCAAGGAAACGGCGAGCAAGTTTGCTGAAGGAGATTTGACAGCTCGCTCACATGTTCATTCGGCTGACGAACTTGGTGAGCTTGCGCAAGCGTTCAACGAGATGGGCGAGAGGCTTGAGGCGTACACCCAGCAAGTCCAGGTAGGAGCGCGCGGACTTGAGGAAGAGGTGTCTCGCCGCACCGAAGAGCTGCAAGAGAAAGTCAACGAGCTCGAGCGGTTCAACAAGTTGACGGTAGGCCGCGAGCTGAAGATGAAGGAGCTCAAGGCCGAGGTGGCGAAGCTACGAGGGAAGAAAGCCGCAGGGGCTACCGAATGACCTGGGTCAATCAACTGCTTCAGCGCTGGCGGCGCTTCGTTGTCAGCGGGTTTAGCGACTCACTCACCCAGGAAGAGTACCACCTTGCCCAGCTCATCCATGCGTTCACCGTCCTTGGGTTCATCGTCCTGACGGTCTTTGGCATTGAGAACATCAGAGAAGGCCAACATGTCGCAGGGGTCACCGAGCTCATCATCGCTGGGTTTGGCGTCTTGAACCTGCTCTATCTCCGCACCGAGCAGGTGATCAGTCAATCGGCAACCAATGTCCTGCTCATGGTAGTTGCTCTACTCCTGATCGTTCTCCTCGAGGGCGGTGTCGACCGGACCGGCATCTACTGGTTCAGCGCGTTCCCGATCCTCGGGTTTTTTCTCAAGGGTAAGCTAGGCGGGTTCAAGTGGTTGCTTTTCTTTCTGCTCCTCATGTTCGTTGCGGCGTTTCTCAATGATCGGCAGATTATCGACGCCGCCTACTCATGGCGGGAGATCCGGCAAGCAGCAGCGAGCATGGCGCTCATTGGAGCCTTAGTTTACCTCTACTACGCCTATATCCATGGCCAGGATCAAGCGCTCCTCTTCGAGCGGGAGCAGGAATTTCTGCGCAAGAACCGGGCACTTGAGGAACGTTTGAGGGCCGAGCAAATAGCGAAGGCCCAGCAAGCGGAGCTCATTGATCGGATCGACCAGACGATCGTCGAGGTGCAACAGAAAAACAAGGATCTCGAGGACACCAAGGCTGCGATGCTCAACCTCCTTGAAGACTTGGAGGACGCGAAGCAGCGAGTAGAGCAGGATAAGGCGAAGGACGTCGCCCTCCTCTCGAGCTTAGGCGAAGGAATGATCGCTACTAATGAGGCGCATGAAATCACGGTGGTGAACCGAGAGGCGGAGGAGCTGCTTGGTAAATCTATGGATCAGTTGCGGGGCAAACTGCTCTTTGAGGCGGTGCAAGTTCGCAACGGCGACGGTAGCCCCCTTCGGCAGGCTGAGCGGGTCTACTCCAAGGCGCTCGCCGCCGGCCATCCAGTCGTGAGTACTGACGTTGAGATGCAGCGCGCCAACGACGGGTGGTTCCCGGTAGCACTGACAGCCTCGCCGATCGTAATGGGCACAAAGCAGATTGGCGGCGTGATCGTTTTCCGTGATATCAGCAACGAAAAGCAGATCGATAAGGCCAAAACCGAGTTCGTCTCCCTGGCCTCCCACCAACTCCGGACGCCGTTGTCTGCCACCAACTGGTACGTCGAGATGCTCCTTTCCGGTGATGCCGGGAAGCTGACCAAGGAGCAACAGGAATATCTGCAAGAGATCCATCGAGGCAATCAGCGGCTGGTTGATCTTGTCAACTCGCTTTTAAACGTGTCGCGCCTTGAGCTCGGCACCTTTATGGTCGATCCGAAGCCAGTCAAGGTCGACGAAGTTGCCGAGAGCGTAATCAGCGAGCTCGAGCCGTTGGCAAAGAAGAAAGACGTTGTCCTGAAGCGGGCATTCGACGTCGACATTCCGACTCTCCAGGCCGACGAGGGATTAATCCGGATGATCGTCCAGAACCTCGGTTCGAACGCGATCAAGTACAACAAGGATGGCGGCTCGGTGACCTTTACGCTCACGACCGAGGCGCCGTTCCTGGTCTTAAAGGTGGCTGATACCGGCATCGGTATTCCTAAGAGCCAGCTCGACCGTATTTTCGAGAAACTTTTCAGGGCTGACAACGTTCTGAAGACCAATACCGATGGGACTGGACTCGGACTCTACATCGTCAAGCAAATTCTCGATGAGACGGGTGGCGACATCGTCCTCAAGTCAACGCTCAACAAGGGGACGGAGTTTACCGTGAAGATTCCCCTCTCGGGCATGAAGAAGAAAGAGGGAACGCGGCGACTTGCCTAGGCTCGTTGGTCTCAGGCCGTGGTACAATCGAAGTCACATTCGGAGGGGAAACCCTCTTTTTCCTTGCTTTCGAGGGATTCGCAGGAGGTTTGACGTCCATGAGTTTGTATCGGAAGTACCGCCCCCAGAAATTTGCAGATGTGGTCGGCCAGGCGCCGATTACCCAGACCCTTGCGAATGCCGTTCTGACGAAGGCTGTGGCGCATGGGTATCTCTTTTCTGGACCCCGCGGTGTCGGCAAAACATCGATCGCCAGAATCCTCGCGATGGCAACCAACTGCCAACAACAGGAGCCGTCGAGCGCCGAGCCGTGCGGGTCATGCAGTTCGTGCGAAGCAATCCGAGCCGGGCGCAGCCTCGCCGTCGTTGAGATCGACGCTGCTTCAAACCGAGGAATTGACGAGATTCGTCAGCTCAAAGAGTCGGTTACAACGGCGAGCTCCGGTGGTGAGACAAAGGTGTACATCATCGATGAAGTGCACATGTTGACCAAAGAAGCATTCAATGCACTCCTGAAGACATTGGAGGAGCCGCCAAAACACGTTGTATTCGTGCTTGCCACGACTGAACTCCATCGGGTTCCGGACACGATCATCTCTCGTGTACAGCACTTCGAGTTTGCTCGGGCGACCAAGGTCCAAACCATTGAGCATCTCAAGGCCGTTGCCGGCGCTGAGCAGATGGTGGTGGAAGACGACGCGTTGGCGCTCATTGCTACCTATGCCGACGGAGGATTCCGTGATGCCCTGACTCTCCTCGGCCAGCTCCAGGCGCTGGGCGTGTCGCCGGTGACGGCTGATGTCGTTCGTGAGTCACTGGGTATCGCGCCAGAAGCGGCGTTGGCTGATGTACTGGCAAGCTCACTTGCCAGCGATCCTGGGCTCCTGCGAACGCATCTCCAATCGTTTGAGACGCATGGCTATGATCCGGCCGCACTCATCGATGCCCTCATTGGGATGCTTCGCGAGGCGTTGTGGCAGGCGTACGGCGTCCCTGGCGACCGTACGGTCGACGAGCGATTGGTTGGGGCGGACGATGATATTCAGGTGATTGCAGCGCGCATTGAAGCCCTGCTTGTTGCCAAACAGCAGCTTCGCTGGTCGCCTGAGCCGTTCTTGCCGATTGAGTTAGCGCTCTTGCCGCCTGCTGCGGCGATGCCCGTTGCAGCGTCGATCCAGGAGTCCGGAGCAGCCTCCAAGTCGAGTGTCCCGGCAGCTACCGCGCCACCCCCACCGCCCGCTGTTTCTCCTGAGCCATCAGCACCACCGGTACTGGCTGGCACGGCACCCAACCAACAGCCGACAGCCCCGGTTCCGGCCACTACTCGGCCGTCGCCGACCCCGGTTGCGCAACCGGCAGCTCAGCCGGTCGGTGACCCGGCACGTCTCCAAGAGGTTTGGACGACGGTGATCGAGTCAGTTCGGCAACAGAACGCTTCGCTCGGCGCGCTCTTGAAGTCGTGCCAGCTCGGCCGTGTCGAGCACGAGGTCGCCTGTATTCTCGTGCCATTCAGCTTCTACGCCGACCGGATTACCGATACCAAGAGTGGTCCGCTGGTTCGGAGCGCTCTGGCCGCAGCCCTCGGTGGCCCGTGTAGCATTGCCTGCGAACTGGCCACTGCCGCGCCAACGCCAGTCAGCGCTTCTCCTGCGCCCACCACACGTAATCTCCAGGAGGAAGTACAGGAGATTTTTGGCGTTGTGAGCGAGGTATAGTATGGTCAGCAAGCAGTGAAGGCGGGGAGGACTGTGGCGACCGCAACCAAAGAACGAACCAGGAGAAAATCCGCGGATGAGACCGCGGTTCTTCGGCTGCCGCCGCAGTCGGTGGAGACGGAGGAATCGTTCCTTGGAGCACTCCTCTTGGACAAAGAGGCGATTATTAAGGTCGCCGACATTCTCAGCCCAGAGGATTTCTATCGGCCGAACCACCGGATGATCTATGAGGCGATCCTGCGCCTCTACGAAAAGCAAATGCCGCTTGACGTTGTGACGGTGACCGACGAGCTCGAGCGGGCCAAGGCGTTGAAGGAGGCTGGTGGTGCAAGCATGTTGGCGAGCCTGGCCAGCAGGGTGCCCACTGCGGCCCATGTCATCCACTACGCCCGAATTATCCGGGAGAAAGGGTTGCTCCGCCGGCTTATCAGCACTGCCAGCGAGATTACCGAGCTCGGGTACCAGGAAGACCGGCCGGTCGATGAGATTATCGACGAGAGCGAGCGGCTGATTTTCCAGGTTGCCCAGACGTCGGTCAAGAAGCACTTCGAGGCCGCCAAGGATATTCTCATCCGGTCGTTCGAACGGATCGACGAGCTCCACCGGGAGCGTGGGAAGACCAGGGGTGTGCCGACGGGGTTCCGTGATTTGGACAACCTCCTCTCCGGGTTCCAAGAATCGGATCTGCTGATCATTGCCGCCCGGCCCTCGATGGGAAAGACCTCGTTTGCCTTGAACATCGCCCACCAGGCAGCCGTGAAGCACAAGGTGCCGATTGGATTCTTCTCGCTCGAGCAATCCAAGGACCAGCTCATTGACCGGCTGATCTCTGGCGAGGCCGGAGTGGATTCGTGGAAGCTTCGGACCGGGAACCTCGGCAACGAGGATTTCGAACGCTTGAACCACGCGATGGGAGTCCTCGCTGACGCGCCGTTCTACATCGATGACACCCCGAACATGACCGTGATGGAGATGCGGACCAAGGCTCGCCGGCTCCAGGCAGAGCACGGCTTGGGGATGATCGTCGTCGACTACCTGCAGCTCATGCAGGGACGGGGCGGGAAGGATCCGAACCGGGTGCAGGAAATTTCCGATATCTCCCGAGGTTTGAAAGGAATTGCCCGGGAGCTCAACGTGCCGGTCGTCGCCCTCTCCCAGCTTTCTCGAGCGGTGGAGCAGCGGCCGAACCACCGGCCCCAACTCTCGGATCTCAGGGATTCCGGATCCATCGAGCAGGACGCTGACGTTGTCATGTTCCTCTACCGCGAGGATTACTACGACCGGGAGACCGAGAACAAGAATATCTGTCAGGTGATCGTCCAAAAGCACCGGAATGGTCCGGTCGGCGACATCGATCTGTTCTTCATTCCTGAACAGACCAAGTTCCGGACGATCGACCGTCGCCATACAGCGGATGCATAGAGGAGCATATGACCACGGCCGTTGAGCGCAAGTCGCTCCTCGATGAGTTGAATGATAAGCAGCGGGAGGCGGCCCTCTGTACCGCTGGCCCTGTTCTCATCCTCGCCGGGGCTGGTTCGGGGAAAACTAAGACCCTGACGCACCGGATTGCCCACCTGGTCGAGCAGGGGGTTCATCCCGGCAGGATTCTCGCCGTCACGTTTACCAATAAAGCCGCGGGAGAAATGCGTGAGCGGCTCGCGAAACTCATGGCCCAACGCCGGTTTGCCACCCGGGGAGATACGGTCGTCGAGCAACGGATCCCGTCGTTTCCCTGGCTCGGCACCTTCCACTCGGTCTGCGTACGAATTCTCCGCCGAGATATCGGCCATCTGGGCTACGAGCATGGCTTTACCATCTATGATTCGACTGACAGCCTCTCAGTGGTCAAGCAAGCAATGGAAGATCTCGGGATCGACCCTAAGCAGAATAACCCTCGGACGGTCAGAAATTTCATCTCTGGCGCCAAGAACGAGCTCATGGATCCGCAAGCCTACGAGGCCGTGGCTGACGGCTACTTCATGGAGACCGTCGCCAAGGTCTACCACCGCTACCAAGCGGCGCTCAAGGAAGCGAACGCCCTTGATTTCGACGATCTCTTGGTAAAAACTTTGGAGCTCTTCCAGGCCAAGGAGGCGGTGCTTGCCGACTGGCGGAGCCGGTTCGAACACGTCTTAATCGATGAGTACCAGGACACGAACCAGGCCCAGTACCTCATGGTGAAACTCTTGGCGACCCACGGCAACATCTGCGTCGTCGGTGACGACTACCAGGCAATTTACGGGTGGCGGGGGGCGAATTTCAAAAACATCTTGAACTTTGAGCACGACTACCCGAACGCCACAATCGTCAAGCTGGAACAGAACTACCGCTCTACCCAGGTAATCCTCGACGCTGCCGACGCAGTGATCAAGAATAACTTCCAACGGACCGATAAATCGCTCTGGACCGAACGGAGCGGCGGCGCGCCAGTCACGATCTACGAGGCGCTCGACGGCGACGATGAAGCCGACTTCATTGCCACGGAGATCCAGGCACTCCGCCGTGAGTACCCGAGTCTCAACTCGTTCGCGGTTCTCTACCGGACGAACGCCCAGTCGCGTTTGCTCGAAGAGCGGTTTCTACGCCGAGAGCTGCCGTACCGCCTGGTAGGCGCCGTCCAGTTCTACGAGCGCCGGGAGATCAAAGACATGCTCGCCTATCTGCGGGTGATCGCGAATCCACTTGATTTGGTGGCATTCGACCGAGCGTCGAGCGCCCCGTCCCGCGGCATCGGCAAGAAGAGTCTTGAGCTGGTTCGCAAGGAAGGGCTCACCAAGGCCGCCGAGCAGAACAAAAAGGTTGCGGCCTTCGCCACCCTGCTCGACGGCTTTCGGACCTATCTCGCCACCCATACGGTGAATGAACTTATCGAGCACGTCGCCACCTTTTCCGGGTACAAAGAATCACTGCTCGATGGCTCGGAAGAGGGCGAGCAACGGTGGGAGAACGTCAAAGAACTGAAGTCAGTCGGCGAGGGCTATGAGACGCTTGAACAGTTTCTCGAGATGACCAGTCTCATTTCCGACGTCGATAACTACGACCCCTCGCATGAGGCGGTCACCCTGATGACGATGCACAACGCCAAGGGATTGGAGTTTCCGGTGGTGTTCGTCGTGGGTATGGAAGAGGGGATCTTCCCTCACTCCCGGGCTCTGTCTGATCCGGCCCAAATGGAGGAGGAGCGACGGCTCTGCTACGTGGGCATGACCCGGGCCAAGGATCGGCTGTACATGCTCCATGCCAACTCCCGGCTGATTTACGGTGGCTTCCAGGCGAACATGGCATCGCGGTTCCTTGCAGAGATCCCCGATGAGCTCAAAGAAAAACTCTAGTAGTGTGGATAACTGTGGAAAAGTAGCTTTTGAACCTGGACATTGCGTGGGTTGACACGTTTAGGACTGCGAAGTAAGATAATTTAATCTCGAACATTCCCAATTTGATCTCAAACGTACTGCGGAGGGTGTACGGTGCAAGGATTGGCTCGTAACCTCGGTTGTGAGCCATTTTTGTACCGCGACCCCGACACCTGACAGGGCGCAGTGCAACCGGTCGCCGCTGGCGACCATACCCACCCGTCGGCCCCCTTGGGGCGCGAGTGGTAGCACCCACGACTTTTCGAGCCGGGTTACGGCTGGAAGGGTTCCAGGAGTTTGCTGCCGCTTGGACGGCAGAGGGCTCAGAAGGACACGATCAATAATTACAAGAATTTATGGATCAGTTCCCGCCGAGCCCTCTTTTTTATTCCCCAGTATGAATCCCAGTAAAAAAACCCAGCCGGTGTACGGGCTGGGTTTTAAGTTTTCGTTACGGCGGATGAGGGCTATGTTTTTTTGAGTATCAGCCTTACCTCGCGGTTGTCCATTTGGATGACGATTTCTTGCCGAAGTTTTTGTAAGGCAAAACCCCGACGCTTCAGTTTGTTACAAATGTAACCAACGCCGACAACCCAGTACTGGGAGACGTTGGTTAAGGTGATCCGTTGTTGCCCTTGCTCAATGTGAGCAAGGATTTGATCGATGAAGTCAGGCTGGATGCACTCGACCACAGGTACGTCGAGATTGACCATTGTTTTCCCTCCTGGAAAAGAAATCCGATGGCCGGAGCCATCGGTACGTATTTACAGTATACCATTCGTCATGGTCGCTGTGTACAGCAGTCGGTGAGCTCTTTGACCGCGTCAATGGTACGCGGCAGTAGCGACAGGCGACTCGGAACGACCGGGATCTCGCTCCGCGTCCGCAGGAGTCGAGGGTATGCTACAATCGGGCATCATGGTCTCTGCTCGGATGCATGTTGCCCTCGGATTACTGGCAATTGCCGCTCTCTCCTCGATGCTCCTTCGGGTCCGGGCAGCTCGGACGCTCCCAGCCGAACCAGCGAGTACCTCGCCTGGCATTGTCTCCGGGCTTTCAACGACCGCTCAGGATGACGTCGACCATCTTGTTGAAAGCTACGTCGCTCCGCCCGGTTTGAAATCACTTCAAGCCCAGCTGGAGGCACTCGAGGTCACGCTGCACCCTGAAGACCGGTGGACCGCTATCCCTGATCCAACCCTCGGGATCGGCAGTACGATCGAGATCGTCCGGGCAACGCCAGTGACGGTCGTTGACGGCGGTGAGGAGCGCCAGTTCCGGACCTGGTCAGCAACCATCGGCGAGCTTCTTGCCGAGCAGGGGATCGAGCTTGACGGCGACGACCGGCTAAGCCATGAGCCCCAGACGCCGCTCGCCCAGAATCTTGAAGTGACGATAACCCGGATCGGTGTCCACGAAGAGACGGAAACAGAAGCAATCGACTACCGCACCCTCACCCGATCCGATCCCAACCTCGAGAAAGGCTCAGCCCGGGTCGGCCAGGTCGGTAAGAACGGAACAAGGACCAAGACCTTCCAGGTGACCTACGAGAACGGCGCGCAGGTGAGCCGGGAGCTGGTGGCCAATGAGGTGACTACTGAACCGGTTGACGAGATCGTGTACGAAGGTACGAAAGTGGTGACCTACGGGACGGGTGAGGCTACCTGGTACGCCTGGAAGCCCGGCGGGGCGGCCCACAACACGCTGCCCTTCGGCACGAAGGTCCGGGTGGTCAACCTCACCAATGGCAAATCAGTGGACGTGGTGATCAACGACCGGGGGATCCAAGGGAGCGCGATCATCGACCTCGACAAGGCCTCATTCGTCCAACTCGCTCCCTTGGGTGCCGGCCGGATCGATGTTCGGTTAGAAAAGGATTACGACTAAGCGAGAGATTACTCTGGTACGATAGGGGCATGGCGCTTTTTTTGCCAATCTGATCGCTCTCTTTCACGGGCTGGTGGTGATGCCGGTCCTGGTGATTGGGCCGCTGGCATTGCTTTTTGCTCGGAGGCGGATCAAATGGCTTGAGTGGTCGTTTATCATCATCGGCGTCATTACTGGAATCTCCTTCCTGTTTACGGACGCCTGCTTCCTAACTACTTGGGAACAAGAGTTGAGGATCCTGGCCGGCGAGTCAACCTATACCAACGGCTTTGTCCGCCACTACTTGGGCCAACTCTTCGGCCTCGACTGGCCTGATATCTGGACGACTTGGCTGATCAGGTTCTCGGTGGCGGTTGGGGTGCTCCGAGTCGGCTGGCTCTGGTGGCAGGATTGGAAGCAGTCAGGATTTTCTGGATAAATTTCCAGTTTTCGCGTATCGTTCATCTATGCAAGCCTCGAAACGAACGATTGGGAAGAATTCGAGGAGACGAGGTGCTGCCAAGAGCTTAGGGCAGCACTTTCTCGTTGATCCCGGCGTGGTCAGGGAGCTCGTCGACGCGGCTCACCTTTCTTTGACAAGCCAAGTGCTGGAAATTGGCCCAGGCCACGGAGCAATCACCTACGCCTTGGCCGGCCAGGTGCCTCAAGGGTTGGTTTTGGCGGTAGAAAAAGACCGCTACTTGGGTGAGCAGCTTCGCGAGAGAATGAAGTCGAAACGACACGTCAAAGTGGTGATTGGCGACATTCTCGCGACGCCACTTGCAGCGCTCCTAGCGCCGCCGTACCAGATCGTGGCCAACCTGCCGTTTGCTATTACCTCACCGGTACTGACGAAGTTTTTGTTAGGCGATTACCGGGGCCGGGCTGGCGAAGTCATCGGTCGGCCGGAGCGGATGACGGTGATCGTCCAAGCTGATGTCGCTGAGCGATTGACGGCCCAGCCAGGCTCTCGGGAGCGGGGCATCCTGACCGTACTGCTTGAACTGTTCGGCCAGCCCCGGCTGGTGGCCCGGGTGCCGGCAACGGCCTTCCGGCCCCAGCCGGCAGTGGACGCTGCGATTCTCGACGTGGTCTTGGCCGAGCCGGTAGTGCCGCCCGGGCAGTTTCTCTCACTCCTCAAAGCCGGGTTTGCCAATAGGCGCCGGCAGATCCATAACTCGCTCGCTGGCAGCCTCCACTTGAGTACGTCGGATGCCAAAGCCTTGCTCGATGCAGCCCGGATCGATCCCCAGGCTCGGGCGGAAGAGCTCACCATCAAGCACTGGCTGGCGCTTCTGGCGGCGCTCCGGGCGGGCCGATGACCAAGGCGGGAACGCTCTACGTGGTCGCCACCCCGATCGGTAACACCGCCGATATTAGCGACCGGGCGCTGACCGTTCTGGAGGAAACGCCCCTCATTCTGGCTGAAGATACCCGGACGACCAAGAGTCTCCTTAGTTTCGATCCGGGCCGCCACTTTCACGGGCAAATTCTCCGGCTCGATGACACGATCCACGGGATCAGGCTCCTGAATATTGTCGACCAAATGAGCCAAGGACTCGATGCGGCCTTGGTATCCGAGGCCGGAACGCCCCAGATCAACGACCCGGGCCATGCGCTCATCAGGGAGTGCGTGAAGCGGGGCATCCAGGTGGTGCCGATTCCAGGACCCTCGGCCCTCGCCTCGATTATCTCAGTGGCAGATTTTCCCGCCCAGCCAGTGGCTTTCTACGGTTTTCTGCCGAAGAAGAAAGGTCGGGAAACTACCCTGGCCCGCATGGCTGAGCTCGGTGGCAAGTATGGCATTACTTCGGTGGTAATTTATGAGGCCCCTTTGAGAGTCCAGAAAACACTTGAGGAGCTGGAGCGACTCCTGGGCTCCGAGACCCATCTTGTTATCGGTCGGGAACTGACCAAGAAATTCGAAGAAGTCTGGTACGGAACAATAGCCGAGGCCCGCGCCCACTTTGCCAAGCCGAAAGGCGAGTTTACGTTGCTCATCGCACTACCACGACCTCGCTCAAGGGCTAAAAAGTCCGTATCGTAGACCCGTCATTTGAGGAGGGACGTGTCGGTTTTACCACTTCTTGCGACTGCAGCATTTACGATCCATTTACTGTTCGAGCGCAAGTTTTTGCGCAGCACTCGGATTCCTCTGGGAACGTTCCTTACCCAGGGATCAGTGGCGCTTTTTCTTTATTCGCTTCTGTTTCTTGTCGTGGCCAAACAGCCTGTCGCGCTGGTCGGCTTTGACCGTGCCGCGCTTGGCCTCCTAGGGATTTTGGCTTTACTCTCGGTCGCTCGGAATCTCAGCTTCTACCATGGGTTTCGAGGAGAGACCCTTACCAAGGTTGATCTCTTTCTTATCCTGGAACCCTTGGTAGTCATTGCGGTCGCCGCACTTGTGTTCCCAGGTGAGCGGGATCCAGCAGTCCTGCTTGCGGCAGTCATTGGCTTTCTGGCATTTCTCTTCGGACACCTGCACCACCGCCACCTCTCCTTCGACCGTTACGAACGAAGTCTCGCTTTCTACGTGCTCCTGACGGGCATGGAGGCAGTCGTGATTAAGGGGCTTTTTGAGTACCTTTCTCCTGCGGCGATCTACACGATCCGGGTCGCAGCAATCTCTCTGCTCTTTGTCGGGTATTTTGGGCGCCGCACACTCAGCATCCACCCGCTGACATGGAAAATTTTTCTCGTCATGGTGACCTCCTTCATCGGCTACGTCACGCTCTACTACTCCTACGCAGCCATCGGCGTCACGGTGACGAGTATTGTGTTCCTGCTCTATCCGGTGGCACTCTTCTTTCTTGCCCGTGAGCTGTTCCACGAACGACAACCGGCGAAAATGGCCATTGCCGGCGCGGTGATCCTGGCGGTGGTCGCATACACTCTCGTGGTGCAGTCGATGCCTTGAGTTTCCTCCTGTTCTGTCGGTAGGATAGAGGCCATGAGCGACAAAGCAGTCCAACTGACCGTGAGTGGCGCCGTCGTTGGCGTCAACTTTCGCAACTGGGCCAAGCAGCAGGCAGACCGCCTCGGCGTTGGCGGCTGGGTGCGCAACAACGTCGACCGGACGGTCACCATTGAGGCCGAAGGGCCGGCAGAAAGCGTCGACCAGTTCGTCGAGTTTGTTCGCCGTGGTCCAGAGCAGGCCACCATTGAGGCCGTTGACGTCCGGGAGGCCGAGATCAGAGGGCTCTCTGGGTTTTCGGTGGAGTACTAAGGCTCTATGAATACATTTTACGTCACGACTCCCATCTACTACGCCAATGATAAGCCCCACATCGGCCACGCGTACACGACGGTCGCCGCCGACGTCTTGGCCCGGTACTGGCGGGCCAAGATAGGTGCCGATAGTGTCTTTTTCCTCACCGGTACCGACGAGCACGGACAGAAGATTCAGGAAGCTGCGGCCCGTGCCGGGAAGGCACCTCATCAGTTCGTGGACAGCCTGATTCCACGGTTTGAGCAAGCGTTTCGTGAGTTAGGTATTTCAAATGACATTTTCATGCGTACGACGGAGCGCGAACACATTGCCTATGCCCAGTCGTTTCTGGCCGAACTCAAGGCGCGTGGCTACATCTACAAAGGAGAGTACGAAGGGCTCTACTGCGTTGGCGATGAAGCGTATGTTACCGAGAGTGAGCTGGTCGACGGCAAGTGTCCTCACCACCCGAACCTGACGCCGGAACGACGAAAAGAAGAGAATTACTTCTTTAAGTTCACTGAGTTTGCCCCATTGATACGGGAAAAGATTGTCTCGGGCGAGCTCAAAGTACTGCCGGAAACCCGACGAAACGAGATTCTGGCCAGGCTCGAGGGCGAGCTCTATGACCTCTCGATTTCCCGGCCTGGTCTCACCTGGGGCGTGCCAGTGCCCTGGGATGATTCGCACACCGTGTACGTCTGGGTTGAGGCGCTGCTCAATTATGCGTCGGCTCTCGAGATTGCCAAGGTGCCAAGCCTCTGGCCGCCAACGGTCCAACTGATGGCGAAGGATATTCTCTGGTTTCACGCCGCCATCTGGCCGGCGATGCTTCTGGCGAACGACAAATCGCTTCCGCGTACGATCCTCGCCCACGGCTTCTTCACGATCAATGGACAGAAGATGAGTAAGACCCTCGGGAACGTCATCGACCCACTCGCCTTGGTGAGCCAGTACGGTGCCGACGCGACCCGCTACTTTTTGCTCTCGGCGGTGCCGTTTGGCAGCGACGGCGACCTTTCGCTTGAGCGGTTCGCCGAACAGTATGAGGCTGACTTGGCGAACGGCCTGGGCAACCTCTTGAACCGGACCGTCACCCTGCTCCGCCGGGCTGCGATTGAGCCGCCCAATCTTGGAGACGAGGGTTGCGAGGGCGTGGCCGAGTCGATCGAACGGCTCCATCTGGATCTGGGCCTGAAGTTTGTCTGGGATCGTGTCCGGGCGGGAAACCAATACCTTGAACGCGAGCGCCCCTGGGAACTCATCAAGAATCCGGAACAAGGGGAGCGACTGAGGCAAGTACTGACTGAATCGTGCCGGACCCTGGGCGCGATTGCCACGAGCCTTGATCCGTACCTGCCGACCACGGCCGCGTCGATCCGGACGCAACTTGCGGGCGGTGAGCCGACACCGCTCTTTCCCAGGGTAGACTGATGGAGTTCATCGATACCCACTGTCACTTGAATGACGCCCACGTGGCCTGGCCGCCAGCCGAAGCCCTGAAACAGGCACAGGCCAAGCAGGTGGTCCAGCTGGTCGTGCCCGGGGTCGACATCGAGAGCTCGCATCGGGCCGTCCAGCTCGCTCAGGAGTTTCCCGGCGCCATTTTTGCTGCGGTTGGGGTGCATCCGCACGATGTTTTGGCCGAGGATTTTGATCCTGAGCAAGCAGTCGGATCGCTCCGGCAGCTCGTGCACCAGGATCACGTGGTAGCCATCGGCGAGATCGGCATTGACTACCATCATTATACCCGGCCCGACACCGGGGCCCGGCAACGGGAGGCCTTCTTACAGCAGCTCGCCTTGGCAATTGAGCTGGAGCTGCCAGTGATCGTCCACGGCCGGGATGCTTACGACGACGTCCTCGACGTCATCAAAGATTTCCCGGGGAGCCGGGGCGTCCTGCACAGCTTTGAGGCGCCGTACGAGGTGGCAAAAACCGCACTCGACCAAGGCTGGTTGGTCTCCTTCACCGCCCTTGTTACCTATCCCAAGTACGAGTGGCTGCGCGACGTGGTCCAGCGGTTGCCGCTCGACCGGATCATGCTTGAGACCGACGCGCCGTACTTGCCGCCCCAGCGGCTCCGCAACGCTTCCAATTCAGCTTCGGGTGAGGGCATCGGTTCCCGGGGCCGGAACAATGAGCCGGCCAACGTCGTCGACGTGGCCGAAGCGGTGGCCGCAATCAACCAGCGTTCAGTCGAAGATGTCGCCGAGATAACTACTACCACCGCCCGGCGCTTCTTCAATCTTCCGCTCGTCTCATGAGTTGGCTCAGAGGGGGAGCGCTGGCGTTTACCGTGCTCGCGTTTTGGCTGGCAGTGATCCTCATTGCCTCACCCCTTCATCAGCTTGGTTTTGCGCTCGTTCCTGAGGCAGCGAGCCTCGGAGCGCTCGATCGTGCCGAGTTTGACCGCCAGATTGTCAGCTACCTCGTAACCGGAAACACCGCTCACCTGGCCGCCCTCAATGCCCAAGAGATCAGCCACCTTGGTGATGTCCGGATTCTCTGGGTCAGTCTCGGTATCCTGGCGCTCGTCGGCGCGGCCATCCTGGCCCGGTCCCAGGTGGGGGAGACCGATGAGAGGCCGGCCCGGTGGCTGGTGCTCGGCGCGGGCGGAGCAAGCCTGGGTGCTTTTTCCTCGGTCTTTCTCTGGTTGCACCAGATGATCTTTCCCAATGAGGACTGGCTCTTGCCGCTCGAAACCTCGCTCCTCACCCGGGCCTACCCGGAGGCGTTCTTTCTGGTGAGCTGGGTGATCGTCCTCGCCTTGTCACTCGGCACCCTCTTGCTACTCACCAAGAGGCTCAGATGATGAGTCGCCGTAACCGTTCACTGTTGACCGTTTCCTGTTTACTCTGAGTGGTATGAATCTCGTTGATCTTCTCATCGTCGCGTTTCTCCTTTTAGCGGTCTACGACGGCTGGAAAGCCGGGACACTCGTCTTGCTTCTTGATGTAGCCTCATTCCTCTTGGCGATCATGGCCGCCTTCTTCCTCTTTCCGGCAGTGGGCGTAGCACTGGGCAGTCTTCTTAGTCTCTCAGATGGCTGGCACCCGTTTCTCGGGTTTGCTCTGACGTACCTCGTGGTTGACATCAGCCTCCGTCTGGCCGCCAACCGCCTCGTGAAACGCTATCCCGCGCTCGAGTGGAAAACGGTGCCGAGCCGACTAGGTGGCAGTTTCCTCAATGCCGGCAAGCAGCTTTTGGCGTTGTTCGTCGCGGTCAATCTGCTGCTCTTCCTGCCCGCGCTCCCTGCGGTGCGGGCGGCGATCATCGGCTCAGCCATCGCTCCCAGCCTGGTGAGCGAGCATCCAACGCTCGAACGGGCCTTCGCCGACATCATCGAGCCGGCGG
>CAZOUL010000003.1:16427-18375 GCA_964583025.1 uncultured Candidatus Saccharibacteria bacterium | reverse complement strand
ACTTTCCCGGCGAGCTCTTTGTGGAGGCAGAATGAATCGAATCGATCGGTTCTTAAACAGTATCACCATGTACCGGCTGCTTCTGGCCGGTCTCACGGTCATGGCGCTCTGGGCTGTCGGGGCGAGCCTGTTTGGTGCCTTGCCGTTCTCGCCATTTGAACTTGTCATGTCGGCAGTACTGCTGATCATCACCTCAAAGGTGACGAACGCACTCCTTGCCCAGTTGTTCGGGGCAGTACGCAATGTTGAGTCTGCCGACATCACCGCGCTCATCCTCTTCTTCATCTTTGCTCCGCCCGCTACGGTGCAAGAAGGATTCGGCCTGGTCCTTTCCGCTGGAGTAGCTATGGCCGTCAAGTATGTCGTCGTCTCCAAGCGGATGCATATCGTGAATCCAGCTGCCTTTGCTGCGGTGATGGTGGGAATGGTCACCGGCACAGCGCTTTGGTGGGTGGCGACGCCGGTGATGCTGCCCATGACGCTCATTGTGGGCCTGGCGGTCGTGCGCAAAATCCGTCGCTTCGATCTTTTTCTACCCTTTTTCCTTACGAGCGTTACTGCTATCACATTCGTGACTTACTCACAGCTCGGCCAGCCGGCGAATCTTGAAAGCCTTGGCCGTGTTTTTTGGATTGCGATTGCCTCCTGGCCGGTCGTCTTTTTAGGCACGGTCATGCTCACCGAACCAATAACCACTCCGCCCCGCCGATGGCAACGGATCGCTTACGGTGGTCTTGTCGGTGTCCTTCTCGCCCTACCGTTGCAATCCGGTGCGTTCGCCATGACGCCGGAGTTGGCGTTGGTACTCGGCAACCTCGTCGTTTTTGCAATGAGCCCGAATCTCCGACTTGAACTGGCGCTGAAAGCACGGCGGCGTCTCGCCGCCGATATCTATGAGTTCCTGTTCGATCGACCGCCGAACTTCAGCTTCCAACCCGGCCAGTACATGGAGTGGACCGTGTCACATGAGTCACACGATCTCCGTGGCAACCGCCGCTACTTTACGATTGCCAGTTCTCCGACAGAATCTACTCTCAACCTAGCTCTGAAGGCTGATCCCGAGACGTCGAGCAGCTTCAAGAAGGCGCTGCTGGCTGCCAAACCCGGACAGCTAGTGATCGCTTCCCGTCTCTCAGGCGATTTCGTCCTCCCGGACGAACCGACGAAGCTCGTCTGCATTGCCGGAGGCATCGGCGTCACGCCGTTTCGGAGTATGGTGCAGTACTGGATTGATACCCGGGCGACCGTCGATGCCGTCCTTTTCTACACCGCCAGCCATCCGGACGAATTTGTCTATCGAGATTTACTTTCCCGTGCCGAGGTCGTTGGTCTTCGTACTCATTACGTGGTCACTGATCCAGCGAACGTGCCGCAGAGCTGGCCTGGACTTTCCGGATTTCTCACGAGCGACGCCATCGAAAAAGCAGTGCCGGATTTTGCCGAACGAATTTTTTATCTCTCCGGCCCCAATGTCATGGTGGATTCGTATAAGAATCTCCTGAGATCCATGGCTCTCCCAGCCCACCAGATTCGCACCGATTATTTTCCTGGGTACTGACATGTTCCTTCTGTCCGCCTTCTTTCATCTGACAGATGAAAGAATAAAAAAGACCGCTCTTTGAGCGGTCTTTTTGCAGGAAGCAATTAGGCAAGTAATTTTTCAAGCCGGTTGAGCGTACTTGCCCAGCCTTCGGTGTGCTGCTTGACGCCCTCGGCGTTGGCAAAGCCTTCGTGGCGAAGCGTGAGCTTGGTGCCTTCAGGCGCCTCTTCGAAGCGTACGGTCACGAGCGTTTCAGGGCCAGGCTGACCGTTTTCCCCGAGCCAAGCCCAGGTAAAGACGAGGGTATTCGGCCGGTCGATCTGTCGAAACGTACCCATAGCAGTGTACTCATTCTCATCGTTCTTCATTGTCACCGTGTACGAACCCCCGACAGTTGCGTCGCACTCG
>CAZOUL010000003.1:0-16417 GCA_964583025.1 uncultured Candidatus Saccharibacteria bacterium | reverse complement strand
TTCTGGTGCGTACCACTGCTTGGCGTCAGCAGCTGTGACCCAGGCGTCGAATACTCGCTCCCGCGGTGCGCGGATGACCCGAGTAAGCTCGAGCATCGTTTCATTGTCCATCTGGACTCCTTTCTACATGGCTTGCTAGTGCGTCAAGTCGGGTGTCCCAGAACTGGCGGTACTCACTGATCCAGGTACTGGCTGGTTTCAAGCCTCCGTAAGCAAGTGAACAGACAACTTCCCGGCCGTGGCGCTCTTGGCGGACTAAACGGGCGTTGGCCAGGAGTTTGAGGTGTTTGGAAATTGCCGGAAGTGACATCGAGAACGGCTTAGCCAGTTCGCTCACTGTGGCTGGCTGGCTTCGGAGTCGGGTCAGGATGGCTCGACGGGTTGGGTCAGCAAGCGCGGCAAACACAGTGTCGAGGTGGAGGGAGTTATAGTTAACCATTATGTTAAATATTCCATACTCAGTTAGTTTACGCAAGGCGCTTGAGTAGATTGGGTCTCCGAGCTACGATGAGATCGAGAGGAGCGCCATGAGCGAGCGACCCCACCGATCCCAAGGCATAGAGTACCCGGGGGTTTGCGTCATTTACTTCTGCACGGACGGTGCCGGCCGTTTCCTGATGGCGAAGCGGACGGAGCGGGCCCGGGATGAACATGGTCGGTGGGACATTGGCGGCGGCGGCCTTGATTTTGGGGAGACGATCGAGAGCACGATTGCCCGGGAAATCCAGGAAGAGTACTGCACCACGGTTCGAAGGAAAGAGTTTCTCGGCTTCCGGGACGTCCATCGCACGCACAACGGCCGAGCAACCCACTGGATAGCGCTCGATTTCCTCGTCTTCGTCGATCCGGCTCCCGTAGCGAACGGTGAGCCACACAAGTTTTCAGAGATCCGTTGGTTTACCCGTGAGACCTTATCTTCACGAGACGAGCAGCACTCACAGTTTCCTGATTTCCTCGAGCGCTATGGGCACCGTCTGTTCGAGAGAGAGACTGTCCAATGAGCCGTACCACGCAGTTTGAAGCGATTCAGGGAATTGTTCTTGGTCTGCATGGCGTCCGGCGTCGCCATTACTTGCCCAGCACAGACGAGCGGGAAACCGTAGCCGAGCACACCCTCTCAGTGGCCTCGCTGGCATGGTATCTCCACCAGCTTGTTGGCTCGGCAACCGATCTGAATCGGGTGGTCAAATATGCGATCGTCCACGATTTCGTCGAGGTCTATGCTGGCGACGTGAACACCTTCGCTAGTGCCGATGCTCGGGCGGCCAAGGAGATCCGCGAACAGAATGCCCTGGCACGGTTTGCCGAAGAGTTTCGAGATTTTCCCGACATGCTCGCCCACATGCAAGCCTACCAAGAGCGCGCCGATTCCGAAGTGCAGTTCGTCTGGACGACTGATAAGATTCAAGCACTCATCCTCGGAAAAATGGACATGTGGCGCACCTATCACGAACAAGGCATCAGCCTCGAAGCTTTCAGCGGTAAAATGCAGGAGCTGATGGCCAAAGCCTCCCCGGAGCTGATCGGTCTCTTCGAGAACCTCGTTGCTGAGTGCAAAGAAACCTACGAGGCTTCGGTCTACGCATGATCCTTGCGCTTGTTGGCACTCACGGAACTGGCAAGGCCACCGTCTTTGATCGACTCAAGGCACTGCGTCCGTCGTGGCAGTATTTTTCTGAAGCGGTACGTCACCAGATGCCTGCATTTGGCTACCGGAACGCCTATGAGGTCGTGGATGAAGTGGGGATCGGTGCGTTCGAACTCGCCAACATCAATGCTTGGAGTGTGCTTGATCCGGGAGTGAACTCCCTGTTTCGAACCGACGTAACCACCATCATCGACCGTTCGCCGGTTGATAACTACGCTACTACCTGGCAATGCGTACCATCGATACTGATTTTCTTGTTGAACGGTACCTCACGCGGATGGCCAGCCACTACGCGTCACTGATTGATCTGTTCGTTGTATTTCCTATAGCTTTTGCTTTGGCCGGTGATGGTCTTCGTTCTGCAGATCGTCGGCATCAGGATGAGGTTGGACAAGCAATCAATCGGTCGTTTCAGGAACTGGGCGTCGACAACCACAAGATCCATCATCTGCGAGCAACGGATCCGAAAGGTAGGGCGCACGAGGTGCTTCGCCTTATCTCATAGAAAAGCCCTGGCCGATTCGTCGGCCAGGGCGAGGGGATTAGTTGGTCACGATGAAGGTTCCCTGCCGGGACTTGGTTGAGAATGTCCCGGAGTAGGAGTGTTTGTCATCTTGGAGGCTGAGGGAGAAGACATGGGGGTCAGGAGTGAGTGACAAGCTCAGCGGCGAGAGCGAGAACTGCTCAACCACTACGTAGTCGAAGTACGCTTTTGGCTCCCCACTGGCTACCTCCGTCCCTGTGAAGTCAAGCGCCCGCTTCCGCCGCTCATTGTCGAAGAAAGCGAGCATGAGGTCCCAACGGCTTGGGCCGTTGGTGATGTTGAGTGTGGTGACTGCCATCCAGCAGCACCTCCTTTGTTAATGTGTGACTCAATAGGTGCGCCACCAAACACCGCTCCTTGAGATTGCTCCCAAGTCACCTCGCCATCCGGCAAGGAATTGTTTCCACCAATACCACAAAAAGAGCCATAGTTGCAGCTCTTTTGTGGTAGTGCTGATACAGCGAGGATTACTTGGAATCCTGCGCGGACGTACCTTCGACTTCTACTGAGAAGCCGCCGTAGGCCATTCGCTTTATGTCGAACGGCATCTTGGCCATGTGGTCCGGATCATCTGACTTCATCGACGAATCACTCATGACCTTGGCATTGACCTCGTCCCGGTGCGCTTTGGACTCGTACTCAATGTATGAGAACCAGACCGTTTCGTCCGGTGATGGTTTGGCCAGCTCGAGGAAGGTCATGGGCTGCCAGCGCGAATCAACTTCCTTCTGTCCGGCCGTCGGTTCCGGGTCCTCAAGTTGGCATTCCCGGTAACTGAGGGCGCCGTATTTCATCCAGAGCTCATTGGCTTCCTTGGCCATGGTCTTGTACTCGGCGAGCTTGTCTTTCGGAACGATGAAGACGAACCCGTCGACATACGTGGAGCGTTTCCCCATTAGGCCTCGCAGCTTTTCTCAGTTTCGGCGGCGCAGGAATCCGTGCCACTGCCACCGTTCGCAGTATCTGTTCCAGCTTCGCCGGTGAGCGAATCATAGCCAGAGTTTCCATTCAGGGTGTCGTTACCCTCGCCGCCAACGGCGATATCATCACCCGCGCCACCATGGAGTTTGTCGTTGCCGTATCCGCCATAGAGCTCGTCGTTCCCTGAATCACCCTTGAGGGTGTCGTTGCCGCCCTGGCCGTACACCACGTCATCGGCCGCGCCGCCGTCCAGGGTATCGCGCCCCAGCCCGCCAACGATGCAGTCGTCGCCAGCGCCACCGTCAATCCGGTCGTTGCCGCCGTAGCCAAAGATCAAGTCATTCCCTGGAGTACCGGTAATGCGGTCCCGGCCGTTGGTGCCGTGGATGACAGTGTCGTACTCGCCGTCGCACTCGGCGGGCGCCATGCCGTTGCCCACGATCTCATCAGCGTGGTTTGAGGTGTTCTGGAACGTAAAGGTTTGGCCCGGTCCGGTGGCGGTGCCGGAGAAGTTGCCGTTTTCGTCGATTGTTCCCACGGCGTTCACCGTGTAGCCGGGATTCACGTTGTTGTAGACAATCGTGAAGGTGAGGTCGTTGCCCATCGTGTTGCCGGTGATATCCCAGCTAATAGAGTTATCAGGGACGTAGAAGCCGGTTCCAGAAAAGTCGCCCGTACTGTTGTCTTGGCTGGTAATCATTGCCCGGTGCGGATAATCACCGCTGCAGCCGCTCGTGCAACTGAAGGTGATGTTGTAGTTGCCCCGCATATCCCACGTTGGGGCACCAGCCGCAGTAGCGGTTGGGCTGGCGGCGAGCACAGGGAACGCCGCAACAGCGGCCATGGCACAAACCCTCACAATGGTGCGTACAAGCTGAGTCATAGGTCTCCTTTCGTATGACTTCTTTCTCTTAGCACACCACCCCCAGAGAGTGGTGTCAAGGTTGCCGCAGGCAGTGGTTGCGCCTAGAATTGTTCGGGAAGCCTCGGTATACTATGACCTCTCAATCGAGAGAGTAGTCCGGGATCGTCTAATGGCAGGACACCTGACTCTGGATCAGGCAATCTAGGTTCGAATCCTAGTCCCGGAGCCAAGACAAAACCACGAGTACTCGTGGTTTTGTCTTGGCTTGTTGGCCGCATCAAAGTCGGATCGAAAAATCTTATTCAACTTTCTTTCTTTCGAAGAATCTTCTCCATCGGTTTTCCCTTGGCGAGTTCGTCGACCAGCTTGTCCAGGTAGCGGATTTCCCGCATGGTGGGCTCTTTGATGTCTTCGATTCTCACGCCGCAAATGACCCCAGTAATCTTGCGCCGGGACGGGTTGAGCTTGGGGGCTTTGGCAAAGAGCGTCTCAAAGTCCGTCGCTGCCGCAAGCTCGGCCTCAAGCTGTTTTTGAGTGTAGCCGGTGAGCCAGCGGATGATCTCATCAACCTCTTGCCTAGTGCGCCCTTTCTTCTCAGCTTTGGCCACGTAGTGAGGATAGACGCTTGCGAAGCTGGTGGTGTAGATGCGGTGCTTTGTCATGCAAAGTGCCGATCAGGGCAATGTGGGAAATGACGGTATTTTCGGGTCTGGTAGTGGTTGTTACGATCCGGAAATCTTCGGGTCAGTGCGGGGGAGGGGCGGGTTGGGTTTGTCTGGCGAGAGCGGTTTCACCTTCGGCTTGAACGACAGGGCGATGCCGATGGCAATGGCAAGGGCAATCGTCCAGCCAGCGGCAACCGTGAGTGACTGACCCCCGAGATACACCCCGAAGAAGGTCGTAATGAGCGCGATCGCGACGGTGAGGATTAGAGCCATATTCCCTTCCCTCCAACTCTCGCTATGCTAACAGAACCTAGGCCAGGCCAACACCGGCTTTGACGCCGACCATCTTCTCGAACTCTTCGCGTTCGATCGTTTCAGCACTCATCAGGTGCTTGGTAATTTCTTCGAGTTTGCCCCGGTATTGCTCAAGAAGCTTTCGGGCTTTCTGCTCAGCGTTCGTCACAATCTGCTTGACCTCGGCGTCGAGCTGGGCCGCAACCGTTTCCGAGTAGTTCCGCTCCTCGTGAATTTCCCGGCCGAGAAAGATGTGCTCCTCCCGTTGGCCAAACTGGATCGGCCCGAGGGTCTCGCTCATGCCGTAGACTTTCACCATGTCGCGGGCAATCTTAGTGGCTTTCTTGAGATCGTTCTCCGCGCCGGTGGTGGTTTCGTTGAAAATGAGCTTTTCTGCTTCTCTTCCCCCCAGGAGTTGGGCGATCTCGTCTTCAAACTTACTCTTCGAGACGAGCTTGCGGTCTTCTTCTGGCAGGCTCCAGGTATAGCCAAGGGCCGACCCGCGAGAGACGAGTGAGATTTTGTGGATTGGGTCGGTGTGCATAAGGACATGGCCGACGAGAGCGTGTCCGACTTCATGGTAAGCGGCGATCTCCTTTTCTTTCGGGCTCATGAGCTTACTCTTGCGCTCCGGACCGATGAGTACCTTCTCAATTGAGGCGTCGTACTTTGCTCGGCCGATCTCTTTGCGCTCTTTTCGTGCGGCGAGAATTGCCGCTTCGTTGGTTATGTTCTTTAAGTCGGCATTTGAAGTGTTGGGGGTGGCTCCGGCAATCCGGCCAAAGTCCATATCTTTCACCACCGGCTTGCCCTTGGCGTGGAGTGCCAGGATTTCCCGCCGTTCCTCGCGATCGGGGAGCTCCATAATGACCCGTCGGTCGAACCGCCCAGGCCGCAAGAGCGCGGGATCGAGTACGTCTGGCCGGTTGGTTGCGGCCATAATGATGATCCGGGTGTCGGTTTCAAAGCCGTCCATCTCGACGAGGATTTGGTTCAAGGTCTGTTCGCGTTCATCGTGGCTTCCACCTAAGCCGGCACCTCGCTGGCGACCAATCGCGTCGAGCTCGTCGATGAAAATGATCGCCGGGGCGTTACGTTTAGCCTTGGTGAAGAGGTCGCGGACTCGGGCCGCACCGACGCCGACGAACATCTCGACAAATTCGGAGGCCGACAGTGAGAAGAAGGGTACGCCGGCTTCGCCCGCTACTGCTTTCGCGAGCAGGGTTTTGCCCACCCCGGGAGGACCAACGAGGAGGACGCCTTTGGGGATCTCGGCGCCAATGGCCTGGAACTTTCCAGGGTTCTTCAAGAAGTCAACGACCTCTTCGAGCTCCTGCTTTGCCTCCTTGGCGCCAGCAACATCTTTGAAGCCGAGCTTTTTCTTGCCGGCAAACAAGCGAGCTTGGGTTTTGCCGAACGACATCGCCCGCATACTCCCCGCCTGGGCTTGTCGAAGAATGAACCAGAGGAAGACGGCGAGAAGAATGAAGGGCAGGAGGATTGAGGCGAGCGAGCTCAGGAAGGCGTTACGGGAAGGGTTTAAGACGTCGATCGAGACTTCTTCGGGCAAGATCCCGTAGTCGACGAGCGAGACTCCGGCTTCCTTGTAGGCCCGGAGCTCTGTGCCGTCGTCAAGGGTGGCGGTTACTTCTTCACTGTCAACGGTGATTGAGCTTACTCGGCCCTCATCGACGAGACTCGCGATTTCAGAGATCGTCGATTCTTTTGGCTCCGTGGCGCCAGTCGTGAAGAGGCCGAAGAGCAGGGCGCCGGCGATGACGATAAGCACAATGGTAATGATGGAGCGGTTTGTTTGTGGGTTCATGCCTAATTCTATTGTATCGAATGTCTGATGCGGCTCGCCGCAAGCTCGACTTCAGCCCGCGCTCCCTTGAGTGAAGCCGCGTCCCGCGTAGCTTTTGCTCGCGAAACGTAGGGTGGTGGCTCCGGGAGGATTCGAACCTCCAACCTTCGGCTTATGATGCCGCTGCTCTAACCGTTGAGCTACAGAGCCCTTTGAAAAAAATCCTAAACCCGAAACTCTAAATCCAAACCAGTATGCTGTTCGGATTTAGGATTTAGAACTTAGGATTTTCCCTTGGGTGCGGGGCCAGGATTTGCACCTGGGACTGGGGCTTATGAGACCCCCGTGTTACTCCTACACTACCCCGCAACAGGAGATGCTACCAGGAAGAATGGGGCCTGACAACCGTTGCAACGGGTGTGGGGCTAGCGTTTCAGAAACCAGTCCGCCCAACTCTGGGCATTCTGACTTGCCTGCTCGAAGGGCGAGAGATTGTCGCTTACCTCCTCGGCCGGTTCAAAGGGTGCCACCGTTGCCGGTTGGCTCGGTTCAGGCTCAGTGTTCGTGGGGACGAGTACAACCCGCTCTCCCGGGCGCTTGAGTCCGAGGCGCCGCTTGGCCTCAAGGGTACGATAGGCATCAGTCTGGAAGTACACGATTTGATTCTGCAGGTGGCGGATCCGAGCTTCGAGCTCTTGGATGCTGGCGTGAAGTTCGGCGATTGTTCGATTGATCGTGACATTTTTTTGTACGGCCAGGCCAAGATTCATAATGATATAGGCAACCACCAGGGCAAGGATGGTCCGTCCTATAACGAGCGAGGCAAGGCGCGTTTCCCGTTGAGGCTGCGGCGACATGAACATATACTAGCAGCTGAATGATGCGGTAACGAGAAAGAGCCCCGAGGGGCTCTTTCGTCTTACCAGCGTCCGCTGCGTTCCGACCGTTTTGTTGGCTTCTCGCGTCCCTTGCTGGCTGGTGGCTCATTTTTTGGGGCCGTGGTTGCCGCAGAATCCTCGGGCTTCGCCGTCCACCACTGATAGGCGTAGTAGCCGCCAAATCCAGCTGCAGCAGCAATCACAATAATAAGAATTGTCACCAGTGAGCGACTGTCTTCGGTCTCGCCTTCGTCGGTTCCGCCTCGGATATCACCATCGTCCGCTGCGCCGTCGCCGCCTTGGGCGTCATCACCATCGACTGGTTGGCCATCGACTCCAGTGTCGTTGCCAGCGGGTGCCTGAGTGACTCGAACTGACTCGTCGAAGACTGCGTTCACCGGGCCCCCAATAGCATCAACTCCTGCCAGAGTTACGGCTGGCTGTCTCTCGGCGTGGGCAGGAGTAACGAAATCACTCGTCGGACCAGTACCAGTTGGCGTTTGCTCGACGACCGCATACGAGCCGAGGTTGCCGGCAGCATCTTCGGCGGCTACGCCGAACTCGTAGAGCGTACCGTTTGCAAGGTCTGTCACGTCAAAGCTTGACGCCTGGCCATCGGCGAGAAATACGGAAGCGTAGGGGGCGGTATCGACGTTTGTCGCTGGTCGGTAGCGGACCATGTAACCGGCTGCGTCAGCGACCGGCTCCCAGCTTAGGTGGACCGCTTGGTGCTTGGCGGTAGCAGTAAGGTTGGCAGGTTTTGCCGGTGCCTTGGTGTCAGCCACGATCACCATCGGAGTGAGGTGAGTGGTGATGGCGCGGACATAGCCGCTGAAGTTTTTGCCATTGACGCGAACGTCGGCTGGGTAGACGGCAGTATTGGCAAATTGTTTCCAGCTAGTGCCGTTGTAGTAGTAGAGGCCAAGGAGCTGAGATTCGCTTGTCACCCCGGCATTTTCAAGGTCTTCGGCGGTGTAGTAGATCTTGATCTCAAGCGGGAAAATTGAGGCATTGGTGGCCGAGACATCGTAATAGCTACCGACTGGCGTGCCAGCGGCTACGTTGGTGCCAACTGGGTTTGTCGAATCGTAGTTGGTAATGAAGATCTCTCCGCCAGCAACGGTTTCGGCACTGGTCTTCAGCCAGAGTTGGTCGGAGCGCACCTCGTCAATGATCTGGTCGGGTCCGGTCACGGCAATACCATCATCATTGATCGGCGCTTCGGGCACAGTGCCAGTGACTCGAGTAATCAGAGGGAGCGCCACAGCATCAGATTCGTTCCAGGCAGCATCGGCGGCCGTCGCAGTCAGTGCGTTCAGACCAAGAGTGAGCGGCGCGGCAACGCTGAACTGACCGCCTGGCTTCGTGGTGAGGATCATGCCGTCGCGGTAGAGGCGGAGGGTGCTGTCGGCAGGGCTCATTCCAGTAATGGTTGCGGTGTCACTACCAGTTACGACTGGGGCCGTTGGGGTCGTGATCGCCGGAGCGTCAGGAGCAACTGTGTCCTTGTGGGCACTCGCCGCGCTGGTCCAGGCGCTCATGACACCGGTAGGAGATTCGGCGTAGGCCCGAAGTGTCAACGGACCATCTTCGAGGGTACGGGCATTCAAGGTAAGCTCGGTGTCACTTGAACCGTCCACGGTTTCATCGACCGAGTCACCCATGGCATCAAAGGCGACAACGGTCACGTGCGCCGCGGCTCGGTCAAGGCCCAAGGCGATGTCGGCTGCTGATTCGGTTGCGGCGTTGATCATGCCGGTCGGATTGAGGTCAGTCTCGGCGACACTCAGACTCGTGACTCGGGGGGTGCCTGTGGCTGCGTTGGAAAAGTGGGGGGTTGGAGCAGCGTTTGAGACCCAGCGATTGGCGCCGTCGGTCTCTCGTGCGAGCGCGCCGCCGAGTGAGGGTTCGGGCAAGGTTGCCCAGGTATTCGTGCCGTAGCTCACGGTGTCAACTGTCGTGCCGGCTGCCGAGCGCAAGCTCACTGTATCTTGATGGCGGTCGCCATCGTCATCGAGCCAGAACACCGCTCGCTCTCCCGGATCAATCGTACCGTCGAGCGTCGCGAGGAGGCCTTCGGTGGCCGAGATCGTCCAGTCGGCAAGATCAACCTCGGCATTGCCGCGGTTGTAGAGTTCAACAAAGGCATCACTGCCATTGGCAAGCTCGTTGAGTACGATATCCTGATCGGCTGCCTGGGCAATTGGCGCCGCAATGAATGATTGGGCCATACTGGCCTGTACGGCGAGTGCGCCGATTAAGGCGCGCGAGAGATTCGTTCGCCAGTGCTGCTGTTTCGTTGACTTCATGGACCGCTCCTTACTGAGGTCTTGTTTTGGATAGTAGAGTGAGTAACTCCCCTTCAGCACGTTGCCTCTTCGTTACCGATTTGAGCTTCATAGTGCGTTCGCGCACTCGAGTGAGGACTCCACCGGTGCGGGTATCGCGAAAGTCAGCGCTCTGGCGCTGCTTCTCAAAGGAACTTGCTGCTCCACGGTTGGAAAAAATCAGGAGTAGCAGGTGGTGGTAGTACTGACCCGAACGTACGCCGTTCCGGTGCTCTGGTCACCGCACAATCATCTGTCGACCGTGCAATGAATGTATGTTTCTTCAGCAGATTTCCCTAATCCAGGAAGACTAAGGAGAGGGTAGTCCGACGATGCCAGAGGCATCTGGCGCTGTCAAGAAGACCGGGCCTTCGAAGAGTCTGGAAACTGTGGATAACTATTACCTACTCATCGCACGAACGTACGATGTTACTCGAGTCCAAGTGTAGAACGGGGTTGGCCGAAGAGCTGGACAATCACCGTGGTAGGTCGACCGTCCATAGTACCCTCGACTATAGCGATGCCGATCTCGGAAAATTCCGGATCGAGCATGTTTGCGCGGTGGCTTGGGCTGGCAAGCCAGGCAGGAACTGCCTGGAGGGGATTCATGAAATCAATCGCCAGGTTTTCTCCGGCACTCTGATAGGCGTAGCCGGCCGAGCGGAAAAAGGTCCACGGAGTGGTGCCATCCGGACCGATGTGATCAAAATATTGCTTGTCAAAGAGGTGGAGGGCCTTGGCCTGGGCTGCATCGGCAAGTCGCTGATTCCAGCTCAACGGAGGCGCGCCTTGGTCGGCTCGAGCGTCGTTGGTCTCGCGGACAAGAGCCGCCGCCTCGGTCTGGATCACCGGGGCTGCAACAATGTCCCGGCCGAGCACGTATGACAGGCTTCCTGTTATGCCAACTACTATGAAGGCGAGAGCAAGGACTGTGAGCTGCGAGCGACGTAGATATGGAACGACGAGACGCATGGATTTCTCCCTCCTGACGTCTCTCGTCCGCGGCCCCACTGCCTCGCACGAAATTAGAGTATTGTAGCTGATTTCCTGCCTGGCGTCAATCTCTCTTCGGCAGGATGCTCGCCGCCTCGGTGATTGTTGGGTATACTCACAGGCGCTCTGGGCTCGTAGCTCAGTGGCAGAGCAGTCGGCTTATATCCGACCGGTCGTAGGTTCGATCCCTACCGAGCCCACCAGCGATTTTTGACCTGTGCTCCAGACGGTCTTTTCTTGACGTTACGAGCCACAGTCAGCAACTCGGCGTACCGATCAGGCTCCCATGCATTGACACGAGCCCTTTTTTGCTGTACACTGCTCTAATATTCATTTTACGAACGCGAGGGGTGTAAGATGAACAACGGGAGCGCAGGGACGTCACGAACAGGCCGCGGAACGAGGGCGCTCGCTGCCGGGGTAGTTGTTTTTGCGCTCAGTCTCGTAGCTGGATTAGCAACCTATCAAGCGCTCATGCATGAGCGCGTTCTTTATGGAGTAACACTCGGCGGTGAGCGCTACGGCGCGACCGACTTCGCCGAAGCGCCAGCGCGGATTGCTGCTCATGCCGCTCGACTTGAGCAACAGCCCCTTACCGTTCATGGCATGGAAACGGCCGTTACCCTTTCTGAACTGGGCATCTCGCTCAATGTAGATCAGGCAACCGCCGATATCATGAGTGCTGGTCGGGAAGGAAATTTGCTCGGACGACTCTGGTCAGGCGCTTCCTTGTTGCTCGACGAGGTTGCCGTGCCTTGGCAGCTTGAGTCGAGCGTTGACACAAATGATCGACTCGCGGCACTCGTGAGCCGTGAGCTTTCCGAACCAAACGATGCCCGGCTCATGCTCGTAGGTGGAGAAGTCGCCGTCGTTGAGCACCAGCTCGGACAAGCCGTTGATCTTGAGACGACACTTGTTGAGCTCGCTGCAGCTTTTGCCGCTGGCGAGCCCCGGGAAATTCGTATCCGTACGATGACGGTTCTCCCGGAACTGACCCGAGATGATCTGCGGACCATTCGACACAAGGCGCAAACGGTGATCGCCCGTCCAGTGCAGGTAAATATTGGTCGCCACGAGATTACCATTGACGAGCAGGCAGTGCTCGATTGGATTCGGCCAGTCCGTCATGTCGACGGGAGCGTCGGCATGACCTACGATGAAGCGGCGATTCATAAAACGCTCGATAGCGTGGCCTCGTCTTCCATTGATGTCGCTGCCACTCCGAAGAAGGTTTCGAGCATTGACGGCTCAGTAATCGATGCCGGAACAGCCGGTTGGGTTTTGAATCGCGAACAGGCTTCGACAGCACTAGCCACAGCCTTGGCCCAGCAAGACGATGCTCCGATTGCAATTACTGCCAACCTTGTCCGGGTAGATCCACCAGTCGAACGGGTCCGACTCGGACGACAGTGGTAGCTGGTACCGCCGGACTCTTCGAGGGCAAGTACGTCGAAGTCGATCTTTCGAGCCAAGTGCTCTACCAGTACGAGGGCACTGAACTCATCGGACACTATGCCGTATCAACCGGCAAGTGGTCGTCGCCAACCCCGATCGGCACCTACAGCATCAACTTTAAGCACCCCCGGGCTTACTCGGCCAGCTACGGCCTCTACATGCCCTACTGGATGGCCTTTATCGGCACAAGTTACGGATTACATGCCTTGCCTGAGTGGCCGAGTGGGTACAAAGAAGGGGAGAGCCACCTTGGAACACCAGTTTCGCATGGTTGTGTTCGCTTAGGGACCGGCCAGGCCGCCACCCTCTACGAGTGGATGGAGATCGGGACACCGGTCGTGATCCACCACTAGACTAAGACGCAACTCGGTTCTTTCGTAACCGCCAGGTTTCCCCTGGCGGCTTGTTTCTTCCCAGGAGAATCTGGTATAACTTCTTGGATTCCGGCCCCATCGTCTAGTGGCCTAGGACGCCACCCTCTCACGGTGGAAACGGGGGTTCGACTCCCCCTGGGGTCACCATTATTATGAACCTCCAGTCGAGCTGGCGTCATTTTCCCTGTTGCACCAGGGGATTTCATTCAGTACGCTGGATCCAACCGATTAGCAGGAGAAGGAGTTCGCATGGACCTCCAAGAAGTATCGCTCTGGTTCGCGCTCGGAAGCGCAGTTGTCTCAGTCATCTACGGCATGTTCTTGGCTCGATGGGTGACGAAGCAGTCCGAAGGCTCAGGAAAGATGGTGGAAATCGCTGAGGCAATTCAGCAAGGGGCGAGGGCCTACTTGCGCCGCCAGTCGTTAACGGTTGGGATTGTTGCCCTCATTCTCTTCTTCCTAATTGGCGTGGGCTTGAACACTGGTCGTGAAGTGAGCTTCTTCGGTGACGCGGTGACGGTATCGGCAGGTTGGGCAACGGCTATCGGTTTCCTGATTGGCGCCGTATTCTCCGGTTTAGCCGGCTACATTGGGATGACGGTGGCAACCAAAGCCAACGTCCGGGTCGCGCAAGCCGCGAAGCAGGGGATGCGTCCCGCTCTCTCGTTGGCCTTCCAGGGCGGCGCTGTCACGGGGTTATTGGTCGCTGGCCTTGGCCTGCTGTCAGTTGCAGGTTACTACGCGATGACGAAAGACGTGGCCTCGCTGATCGGCTTGGCGTTCGGCGGATCGCTCATCTCAATTTTTGCTCGGCTCGGCGGCGGGATCTTTACCAAGGCTGCAGACGTCGGCGCTGATCTGGTCGGTAAAGTCGAAGCTGGCATTCCGGAAGATGATCCGCGGAATCCGGCGGTTATCGCCGATAACGTTGGCGATAACGTTGGCGATGACGCTGGCATGGCCGCCGACCTTTTCGAGACCTATGCCGTGACCACGATCGCCGCGATGTTTCTGGCAAACTTCTTAAACGAGTTCATTGGTACGGAAACAAATTTGGTCGTCTACCCGCTTGCGCTTGGGGGCGCGGCAGTCCTGGCTTCGATCGTCGGCACTTGGTTTGTCCGGCTGCCAAAAGGCGTGCGTAACCCGAAGATCATGCCTGCACTCTACCGGGGCCTGGCAGTATCAGGCGTGGTCGCGGCCGTGAGCTTCTACTTTATTACGAAGTACTTGCTCGCAGACTTCTCTGGTGATGAGGCAATCATCCCTTATATGAATATCTTCTACTCAAGCTTGATTGGTCTTGGTGTCACTGCCGGCATGGTTTGGATTACCGAGTATTACACCGCGACTAACTTTGGTCCGGTGCAATCGATCGCTAAGGCCTCAACCACCGGCCACGGGACGAACGTCATTCAAGGATTGGCAATTTCTATGAAGAGTACGGCCCTCCCAGTCATCCTTATTAGTGCAGGATTGATCGGTGCTTACTTGTTGGCGAACATCATTGGGGTGGCCGTGGCGGCCTTCGCAATGCTCTCAATGGCCGGCATGATTGTAGCGATCGATGCCTATGGTCCAATTACCGACAACGCCGGTGGTATCGCCGAGATGGCCAGGCTTCCAAAGGAAGTTCGCGAAGTGACCGATCCCCTCGATGCGGTGGGCAACACCACCAAGGCGGTGACCAAGGGGTACGCGATCGCCTCGGCCGGCTTGGCCTCATTGGTACTCTTTGTCAGCTACGTCCTTGAACTTTCGAACGCGGCAGCCGAGCAGTTCGGCGGCTTCGGTGCGCCATTTAGCTTTGATCTTTCAAACCCATTCGTGATCGTTGGGCTCTTTATTGGCGGGCTGCTGCCCTTCCTTTTTGCTGCCTTCTCGATGGAAGCGGTAGGTAAGGCAGCCGGAGCAGTTGTCGAGGAAGTGCGCCGCCAGTTCCGTGAGAAAAAGGGTATCATGACTGGCAAAGAGAAGCCGGACTATTCCCGGGCCGTTGATATCGTGACCAAGAACGCACTTCGCCAGATGATTCTTCCGGCGCTCCTACCGGTGCTGGTGCCACTCGCGGTAGGCTTGTACTTTGGTCCGACCAATGGTCCGATCATGCTCGGGGCGCTCCTCGTTGGAACAATTGTGACTGGCCTTTTCCTGGCAATTGCCATGACGGCCGGCGGCGGGGCGTGGGATAACGCGAAGAAGTACATCGAAGAAGGGAACTTCGGCGGCAAAGGCTCGGAAGCCCATAAAGCCGCCGTGACCGGCGACACCGTCGGGGATCCGTACAAGGATACCGCCGGCCCGGCCCTGAACCCGCTCATTAAGGTAGCCAACCTCGTCGCAATCCTGATTATTCCGCTTATTATTCAGACCGAGTTGCCGACCTGGGTGAAACCGGTCGTCGGCGTCGCCATTGTTCTGCTCTTCGTCGTCGGGATGCGCCTCAGTCGCGTTGACGAACCCATGAAGGAGACCCAAGCGAGCAAGTAAATGGCCGGACCACTGCAGATCAAAGCAGTCCTCGACCGTTTTGAGGGACACAAGGGGGTCCTGCTCTTCGACGATGTCGATCTCCTCGGTCCGCTCGCTGGGCAGGAGCTGGTCCTTCCCAAACGGCTCCTGCCGGCTGGTTTGAAAACCGGGGATGTGGTAGCGATTGAGCTCATGACTGACGATGAGGCGACGCTCGCCCGTGAAGCGCTCGCCCGTTCGGTCCTGGAAGATATTTTGAATGGTAAGTAAGAAAACTTTTCGGCTGGAAAGAGTGAGAAAGCGCCTCAAGTCGCTGCCGCGCTGGGTGGTTGCGACTGGCGCGTCTGGTTTAGCAATTCTAGTATTCTTGATTGGAACCTACGTGGCCTCAAGTCTCTGGTATGCCGATAAAATCTTCCCCCACACCTTCATTGGCTCGGTGCCAGTTGGTGGCAAAACTGTTTCCGAGGCAACGCTGCATCTTGAACGGGCCGTCCAATCGTTTGAAGCTGAGGCGCTGCCGATTGTGATCCGTGGCGAAACCGTCGAGTTTACAGCTGGCCACGTTCAGGCTAGTTACAATATCGCTGGCAGTGTAGCCGAGGCATGGAGCGTGGGCCGCAGCGGCAGCATTTGGACGAATTTGCGAGACCAATTACGGACCCTGGTTGGTAGTCAGGTCGTTGCGCCTGTGCTCAGTATGGACGAAGGCGACCTGGCATCGTTCATTCAAGAGCTCTCGGCAACCTACGACGAGCCGGAGCGTGGACCAACGGTTGGATGGGAAGAGGGGATCGTGACTATCGCTCCCGAGCAGCTCGGCCGGCGGTTTGACCACGAGCTCCTCGAGGAAACGGTCCGTTCAGCGCTTGGGAACCTCGTTTATCCTGATCAGCTGACGCTTGAGCTTGAGTCGTACGTCCCAGCCGTCACCCAGGCTGAGGCTGAGAGCTTGCGCCCGGTTATTGAGCGAACGCTCGCGGAGCCCCTTGAACTACGCTATGACGGCGGTTCGTTCACGGTGACTCAGGATCAGCTAGCGACCTGGTTGGTGGTAAGCGCCGGTAGCCAGCCTCTCCAGGTACCAGGTACTGCGCCGCTCTCGACTCAGCCGTCCGGTGTGCAATTAGTGTTCGATCAGGAAAAGATTGGCGCGTATGCGAAAACTCTCGCTGAT
>CAZOUL010000002.1:0-20541 GCA_964583025.1 uncultured Candidatus Saccharibacteria bacterium | reverse complement strand
GGCGTATCGCAAGGTCCCCGGGGTGACAAGCGTCACCGCCGGCTACATGGGCGGTACGCTCGAGGATCCGGGCTATGAAGACGTCATTACCGATCGGACAGGACACGTCGAGGTCGTCCAGCTCGAGTTTGATCCCGTCCAAGTCTCGTATGAGCAACTCCTTGAACTCTTCTGGCTAGTCCACGACCCCACCCAAGTGGATCGGCAGGGGAACGATGTCGGCACCCAGTATCGCTCGGTCATCTTCTACCACTCAGACAAGCAGCGACAGGCGGCCGAGGCGGCCAAGCAGTCTCTCGAGTCATCAGGCCGGTTTACTCAACCGATCGCCACCGCCATCGAGCCGGCCCAGGCGTTCTATGCGGCTGAGGAGTATCACCAGCGGTACCTGGAGAAAAACCCCGGCGGTTACTGTCATGTCAACATGGGCGTAGTCAGTGAATTTATCAGCGGCTTGTCCCGGCTATGAAACCCCAGGATATCGAAGAACAACGGTACGCAACGGGTGAGTTTAACTCGATTCGAGCCGAGGAGCGGCTCATGTTTACGCTCCTGGCCGAATACCAACAGACGCTTCACCGGGGACCCAAGGAGTGTCCGCTCCTTGACGTCGGGTGTGGCAGCGGACGAATTACGGAGGTGCTCGCGCGCCAGGGGTACCCGGTGCAGGGTCTCGATTTTTCCGAGAATGCGCTTGCCTATGCCCGGAGGAAGGGTCTCGAGGTCCACCAGTGTAATCTCGACGAAGGCATCCCCCACCCAGACCAATCGTTCCAGGTTGTATGGGCCGGCGATATCGTTGAACATGTTTTCGACCCGATCGGCCTCCTGAGCGAGATTTCCAGAGTCTTGAAGCAAGGAGGCGCTCTCTTGATCAGCATTCCGAATGACGTCGGCTTGGTTTCTCGGATCAAGATGCTCTTCGGCATTTCCCACCAAGAGACAATGTACCGCAAGGCTGGCTACTACAAGCATCACACGTTTTTTACGCCCGGGCTAATCCGGTTTATGCTTGACCAGGCAGGCTTGAGGGTGACTGTCTTCCGGGCGATTCTCAATCTTGGCAAGCACCAACTGCAGGTTCGGGGTCTGCCCGCTGCGTTCTATAACGAAATGATCCTGAGAGCGGAGAAGCAATGATCTCGTACGAAGATTTTCAGCGTGTGGAGATAAGAATTGGAACGATCGCCGCAGCTGAGCGGGTGCCGGAAACCGACAAGCTACTGAAATTGACAGTTGATCTCGGCGAAGCTGAGCCACGGCAGCTCGTAGCCGGAATTGCGGCGATTGTCGATAATCCAGGCGACTTACTTGGGAAACAAGTTCCCGTCCTTGCGAACCTAGCGCCACGGATCATCCGTGGCATCGAGAGTCAGGGGATGATCTTGGTCGCTGACCGCGACGGTACTCCGGTGTTACTTCATCCAGTTGAAGACGTTCAGTCGGGCAGCGTCGTGAGATAGGAGAAACCATGGCAAAGGAAGAGAAACAGGATCTTAAGAAGAAGCTAACGCCCGAGCAGTACGCCGTCACTCAAGAAGGGGCGACCGAGGCGCCGTTTTCCGGCGCTTTACTCAAAGAGAAGCGAACGGGAGTGTTCCGGTGTGTGGTCTGTGGCGCTGAACTCTTTAGCTCCGAGACCAAGTTTGATTCCGGTACCGGTTGGCCGAGTTTTACTGACCCGATGAACCGCGAGCATGTGGAACTCGTCCCTGATAGCTCGCACGGGATGGTCCGAACTGAGGTCCGCTGCAAAACCTGCGGCGCCCACCTGGGCCATGTCTTTGACGACGGTCCGGCCGACCGTGGCGGCAAGCGGTTCTGCATCAACTCTTGCTCGCTTGACTTCCAGCCGGAAGAGAAGAGGTAGGCGTCCTAGCGAAGTCCGTATTCAGTAATTGTTGCTCGGTAGCGTTCTTCAAGCTCGCGATATTGGTCGAAAAGGGACTTGGATTCTTCCTTAGATAGCCATGGAGAGTTGATCGATCGATCAAGTGTGCTATCGCTCAAGATAATGTCGTCGAAGATGTGGACCAGCTCTCGAAGACTGAGGGCCGCCTGATCGCGCTCCTGGCGACGAGCCTTCACCAGGGCTTCGAGGGCGCTCGAGAGCTTCGTCAGTTTCTCCACCAGATCAGGAGGATTGCTCACTTCAAATCGTCCCAGGTCTACCTGCACGAGCTCCCCGGCGCGGCGCAGATCAGTGAGTTTAAGGAGAAGTAATTTGGCTGAACGGTCAATCTCATCCTGGAGGCGTTTGGCTGCTCCGCCGACTTTAATCGGTCCGAGTCGCGTGTAGCGCTCGGTGATTTCCGCGAGCTCTCGGGCTTGATCGAGTCCATCAGTAGTGATCGTCAGGGCGGCTTGGGCTTCCTCGAGCGCCCGCTGACTCTCACCGGCACCACGAACAAGTCCATCATGCGTTCCGGCTAAGTCGTCCATTTGGTTTCGGGCTTGGTCAGCCGCTTCATGGGCCAGTTCGCGTTGCTTGTCCATGTATGCTTCGATCGACTCAGTAAGTTGCGACTTTGCTTGCTGATACTCACGGTGAGCTGTCAGGTCAACGTTTGTGTTGGTTATTCGGAGACTCTGGGCGGCGGCACTGGTCCAGCTGGGAAATGTCTGCTGGGTACCATCGGTACTTGCGAGGTCGAGCGCCGCTTGGACGATAGCGAAGAGCGGAAGAAAGGGCTCGACACGTTCTCGGACGTAGCGCTGCACATCCTCCGGTTCGCTGTGAAGCGCCTTTGCTTCAATGAGAAACGGCTCAAGCGCTTTGCCCGGTGTCCCGGTGATGCCAAGAAGACTGGCGAACATGAGGACATCATTGTATCCCCGTGATGCCGCAGGGAGGTGGTTCGATTGGGTGCGTTGAGTTTTCAGGTGTTCAAAAAGCTTCTTGAGATCAACCTTGGTTTGGTTGGCGATTTTTGTAAACGTCGCCCGCAGCGATTTACCGAGCGCCGTTGCTTGTTCGGCCCGTTCTGGTAGCGATAGTTGATTATCGAGCGACTGGCTCTCTGCGGCAAAGAAGGCGCTGGCCAGGAGTCTGGCCAGCGTTTCCACTGGCAGGTCGCTGGTCCGGTCAAGGACCAGGTCGGCGACGACGTCAGCGAACTGATTCTGTTCCCGCTCGATCGCCCCCTCAAGCTCCGCAATGCGAGCCGGAATCCGCTCGTCGGCGAGGATCTCATCGATCGCCTGCTGGGCTTGTTGATGTTGCTCAACCAGCGTGCGGGCCTGGTCGTTGAGTGTTCGTTGGCTCATCAAGTAGTCTCCGAACTGGCCCATGAGTTCGTCGATGCTCTTACTGGTGAGCTCGCCTGGCGCTAGTGTTCGGTCGAGACGGGCAGAGACTGGGCTGGCCGCGTCGATCAGGCTCAGGCGCCATGACTCATATCGCTCCTCGCTCTCGGCTCGCTGATCCCGATTGCCCTCCAGGGTTCGCCGGGTCTTCTCCTCGAGCTCCTTGAATCGGGTTACGCCTCGCTCACCGCCACCGAAGCGCTCGATCGTCTGTTCTCGCTCTGCTATCAACTTGCTCTCAAACTGTTCGAGCTCTTTGATCCGGTGCGAGAGGTCGGCCCGCTCTTGCTCGAGCGCTTCACCTTCTTCTTGGAGTGCGCGCAAGACCGGTAGGAGTCGCTCTTGCTCTCCTGACATTAACTCGATCAGGTGAGGAAGCGACGATGCGCTATCAAGGGTCAGTCCGAGCGCCGCGAGCGCGTCCAAGGTTCCGGCCTGTTCCTCGATGAGCGTTGTTCTTCGAGCCAGCAGGGCGGCGATTTCGGCTTCGTTGCGCTCGTGCTCAGCTCGCTCCTCTTCGGCTTGCTTGGTAAACGAGTCGTAGAGTTCGGCTGGGTCGAAGGTCAGGTCGTCTGACGCCGGTGTGGACTTTGAGGTGCGAACCGGAACGTCGAACACTGAAAGGAACGGGGCGTCGGTCGGCGTCGCCACTTCGCTCTCACTGGCGTCTTGTTCCTCTGCGTGTGTCGCAGTGTCGTTGGCCATAGCGTATGTCTTGTATAGGAGTGAGGAGGGCGCAAGTCAAGCGCCGGCCGGACGAGGGGAAGGATTGTGCGTTCCTGCGCGAGGCGGTAGGGTCAAGGTATGAGCGATGACCAGGTTCAGGCGGTCAAGGAACGGATCGACATCGTCGACTTGGTCAACCAGTACGTGCCCTTAAAGAAAAGCGGAGTGAACCACAAGGGTCTGTGTCCATTCCATCGAGAAAAGAGCCCCTCGTTCATGGTTCATGAGGAGCGTCAGGTCTTTAAGTGTTTCGGCTGCGGCGAGTCAGGCGACGCGTTGAGCTTTATCCAGAAGATGGAGGGGTTGAATTTTCCTGAAGCCCTCCATCTTCTGGCCGATCGGGTCGGTATCAAGCTCGAGCGGCGACATCCGGACCAAAGTTCATCTGCTGAGCGGGATGAAAAGAGCGTTCTCTACCGTATCAATGCCGCTGCCGCGAAGCTCTTTCACCGGCTTCTTGTTTCACATCCTGCAGCAGAAGCGGCGCGCGCTTACCTATCCTCCCGGAAGGTCAGTCAGGAAACTATCGATCGGTTTCTCATTGGCTTCGCTCCGGAGTCACCAGTACTGGGGCGGTGGTTCTCCCAGCATGGGATTCGACCGAACCAACTCAAGGCGGCTGGCAGTCCGGAGCGGTTCCGTCAACGAGTAATGTTTCCCCTGCGCGACCCACTCGGTAATGTCGTTGGTTTCACTGGCCGATCACTGCCTGGAGGGGCCGATCCGAAGTATTTTAATACGCCAGAAACCGCAATTTTCAAGAAAAGCAAAGTGCTCTATGGCCTCTACGAGGGGAAGGCCGACATCCGAACTCGTCGGTCCGCGATTCTTGTGGAGGGTCAAATGGATGTGATCCTCTCGCACCAAGTCGGCCTGACGGTTGCGGTCGCTTCGTCGGGAACGGCATTGACTGCTGATCACCTGAGAATTCTCGCCCGCTATGCTCCGACGGTCTACCTGGCTTTTGATGCTGATTCCGCTGGCGTTGCAGCAACCAAGAAGGTAATCGATCTGGCGATGACTGCTGATGTCCACACAAAAGTAATTACGTTCCCAGACGGGATCAAGGATGCTGGAGAGGCCATCGAACAAAGCCCCGCTGTCTGGCAGCAGGCGGTCGAGACTGCGCAGCCGAGCCTCGATTGGCTCACCGAGGCAGTAATTTCCCAGCACAATTCGCCACTTGATGGGCGGGCGAAGCGATCAATTGCCAAAGAACTATTACCGGTCTTCCGACGTCTCGCTGATCCAGTTGAACAGGCCCACCAGCTTGGGCAGCTCGCACACCGGCTGGCTGTGCCCGAGGCGTCGTTAGTTGCCGTACTCGAGCGGCTGGCCCGGCCCGGCTGTGACTTCGGCGCAAGCGAGCCCGGTGGTCCCAAAGGCGCAACCCGCACACTCGCTCGCCGATCAGCTTGTTGGCTTGCTCCTGCTCTATCCCCAGTTTCTGTCCCTCGCCGAACCGGCTGCCGACGGACTTTCCCAGGAGTCGCTGGGCGGAAGACTTTTCAAAATACTGAAGGAGCGGTATAGTGCAGAGAGCCGGCAGACGACTGCCAATTTTTTGGATGAAGCGAAGTCAGCGCTTCCTGAGCGCGAGCATACCGCCGTCAATCTCCTCATCGCCGACGCAGAAAGACTCGCTCACGATCCTGTGGAAGCAGAGACAATCATTCGCGAGTTTGTTGGCCGGATTACCCAGTCCGCCCGAGAAACACTCAAGCAATCGATGGCGGCCCGCATCGCGCGCGCCGAGGCAACCGGTAATCGCGATCAAGTCCAGGAGCTCTTGCGTGAGCTCCAGCAAAACCTTTGAGCATCCGTGTGCCTCAACGTGAGGCAGAGTACCTTGGAGAGCCATGCCCAAGCGCAAACCCATCGCCAAAAAGCCAGAACTGGTCCTGGATTTCCCAGAGCCGATCGTTCAGCTTATCAAGAAAGGGCAGCGTCATGGCTTTGTGACCTACCAGGAAATGCTGCAAACGATCCCTGATATTGAGAAGCAGGTTCCCATGGTCGATGAGATTTTTTCCTTTTTCGCCGAGCATGGCATTGAGGTGCGCGAGGCGGAGCGTCGACTCCTCCAGCCGCTTACCCAAAAGGAGCGGGAGAAGCGAGAGGACAAACTCGATCAAGCCGATATTTCCGAGATCGCTGATGACTCAGTTCGCATGTATCTTAGAGAGATCGGTAGCATTCCGCTGCTCACGGCGGCTGATGAAGTGTCGCTCGCCAAGCGGATCGAAATGGGAGACCAGGTTGCCCGCAAGAAACTTGCCGAAGCCAACCTTCGCCTCGTCGTCTCTATTGCCAAGAAGTATATTGGTCGCGGTCTGACGCTGCTTGATCTCATCCAAGAAGGCAACGCCGGACTCCTCCGTGCCGTTGAGAAGTTTAACTATCGGAAAGGTTTCAAATTTTCGACTTATGCAACCTGGTGGATTCGACAGGCAATCACTCGAGCAATTGCCGACCAGGCCCGGACGATCCGGATTCCTGTTCACATGGTGGAGTTGATCAATAAGCTGATTCGCATTCAGCGCCAGCTCGTCCAGGATCTTGGCCGTGCCCCGCTTCCTGAGGAGATCGCTGCGGAGATGGGGATGCCAGTCGATAAAGTTGAGCACATCCTAAAAATCAGCCAAGAAACCGTGAGCCTCGAGGCTCCGGTCGGGGAAGAAGAAGACTCAACACTCGGTGATTTTCTCCAGGACAAAGACAGCCTCTCGCCGGAGGAATCAGCAATCTACGAGCTCCTCAAAGGTCACGTCGACGAGTTTCTCGGCTACCTCACGCCACGCGAGCAGAAGATTCTCAAGATGCGTTTTGGCCTGGAAGACGGAAAAACTCACACGCTCGAGGAAGTCGGGAAAGAGTTCGGCGTGACGCGAGAGCGGATCCGCCAGATCGAGGCCAAGGCGCTGCAGAAGCTGCGAAAACACGAGACTGCTCACAAGCTTCGGGATTACCTAAAGTAACCATGCGTTGCGCGTGGCCTGATGGACGCTCCACTGCCACATGAGCACAGAGCAGTGATCCGATGGGACCACGAGAACGACAGACCCTTTTCTTGCGAGCTGGCCTTGTTGCAGCCGGTGCAGCGATCCTTGCCGGCCTCGGACTCTTCCTTCAAGCGGCTTTTACTGGCGAGTTGACGATTCATCCGGTCGCGTTTCGTAGTGGCAGCCTTGAGATTCGCTGGTACGGGATCTTCATAGCTGTGGCCGTAATCTTGGGGTTGTCGTGGGCGCTGCGTCGGGCGCCGCGGATATACAAACGCTCACAACTCGAAGCCCTCTACTGGTGGGGAGTTCTAGGAGGAGCGCTCGGTGCTCGGACGTTGTATGTCCTGCAGAACCTCCCCTATTTTGTAGATCACCCTGGGGAGATTCTGGCCGTCGCCGACGGCGGCATGTCGGTCCATGGCATGCTGCTTGGCGGGTTGGTCGCTGGTGCCCTGGCAGCTCGAAGTCTCAAAATTTCATTTTGGCAGGCAGCTGATGCAGCGGTGCCGGCTATCCTGCTTGGCATGGTTATCGGCCGTTTTGGCAACTTTACGAATTATGAGCTCTTCGGAGGACCAACCGAAGTTCCCTGGAAAATGTTTGTACCGGTAACGGCCCGCCCGGAACAATTCTTCGATACTTCCTATTTCCACCCTGTTTTCCTCTATGAGGCGTTGTTCAATACCTGCCTCCTCATTTTCTTGCTTCGAACCGAGCGAACGACCCGTTTTTCCGGTGAGCTCACTTTCCGCTTCCTCGCGGGCATTGCGACCACTCGTTTTATTGTCGAGTTTTGGCGCATTGGCGAGCGCGTTCTTGGTCCGTTCTCGTCCGCGCAACTTGCCAGCATCTTGATCGGCGCGGTGGCACTGGCGTTTCTCTGGCTGGGGCGACAGGGAAAGCTCGCTGCCCCGTACCGTCTTGGTGATCCCGAGATTTAGAAGTGCACGGACGGTTCAGCGAAGGCCTGTTGGAGTCGCTGGAGGAGTGTCTCAGCTGATTCGTCGTGACTTATCCTCAATCGCGGCAAAAGGAGGTGATCGTCACTCCGACGAGCAGTACCGGCTTGCGTCGTTACCGCAAACCGATAGCCGACGAAGTCCGCCACTCGCTGCACGCGCTCATCAACCTCGCCCGCTGGATAGGCCAGCGCGATCACACGCTCGCCGGTCAATCGCTCAAGTCCGCTTCGGCTGTCCATCAGCTGGTCTTTCAGTCGGCCGTCATCGAGTGTCGCAAGATTTGGATGGCTGACGGTATGCGAACCAATCTCAACGCCAGCTGCCGCCAGCTCGGCCACCTGGCTCCGACGCAAGTACTGTCCTGATTCGTCGTCCAGGAATCCGTAGATCACAAAGACCACCGCAGTCATTGACCGCTCGCGGAGTCGGGGAAACGCCTCAAGGTAGAAATCTTGGTACCCATCGTCAAAGGACAGGATGACAGACCGCTCTGGAAATTCCCCGGCTACGAACTGGTGGGGTGTGATAGTGGTGATGCCTGCTTCGGCGAGTGCCTCGAGGTGGGCGTCGAAGGTATCGGGTGAGACTGACAGTCGTTTTCCCAGGAGATCGGCCGGATCGTCATGATGTCGGATGTAATGATAGGTAAGAATTGGAACGGTTTGGTGTAGCGGCGCGAGCTGTCCCGAGAAGAGACCCGTGGCGAGGTGTGGCGAAGAAGAGGCGGCGTAAGTGGGGGTCGCGGTGTAGAAGGCAGGTCGATTGATCGGTTGGTCGCCGAGAGCAAACATCCAGCCGGCAAGGCCAATGAGGAGCGCACCGAAGCTTCCGAGGAGGACCGTGGCGATTCTCACGCTTCTCCTCGTGGCTGCCATTGCCGCTCTGGATCGTTGCGGCGGCGGTTTGCGATTCGCGCGGCTGCGAACAAGTAGTCGGATAAACGGTTCACATACTGCCTCAGCTCGGAGGGAGCTTCGAGCAAGGTGAGGTGGCGTTCAAGGCGACGGATAACGGCTCGGGCAAGGTGAAGCTCGGCGCCGCCACCCCGTCCACCAGGCAGGAGGAATGTCGACAATGGTCCGGCTTCAGTCCACCAGCGGTCAATATCGGTTTCCAATGCCTTGACCCGAACAGCAAGCCAGATCGGAGCAGCGCGTTGGTGTGGGGAGCCAAGCAAAGCTCCGATGTCGAAGAGCTCAGACTGGACCGTTGAGATTGCGTCGATGAGTTCGGAATCGTCCAACCGGGCTACTGCCAATCCAAGGCAGGCATTCGCCTCGTCAAGGGTGCCGAGGCAGGCAATTCTCGGGTCGGACTTAGCGATCCGGGTGCCGCCAATGAGACCTGTGGTTCCTTGGTCACCGCTGCGGGTATAAATTCGTCCCATGCCCCGTATCCTAGCGACTCCTAACGCATTTCGGTAGGCCGGGAATGAGAATTCATAGTACACTGAACGTACAGGGAGGTACGGTATGGACCAAGTATCCCAGCTACGCGTCGGTATCGACTGTGTGAGCAAGGACCGGTTCTCTCGTCTGGCTGCTCATGGAGACTTTCGTGGCCAGGTGTTTCGTACCGACGAACGGGTCGCCGACGATCGGCAAGAAGCCTCGACTTACGCGCTCAAAGAGGCAGCAATGAAGGCGCTCGATTTACCAGCTGGCAGTTGGCAGCAGCTTCGGGTCAAGCGGAGCAATGCCGGCCGGCCGCTGATTGAGGTGCTCGGCGAGGGTGGATCAGTGCTCGACGCCTCGATCAGTCATGAAGGGGATTTTACCGTCGCTGTGGTGCTTGCGCAGAAGACGACGACCTAAGTTTGCTCTGTGCGTCGCTTGCGGCGACAAGCACTGCCTCTGAGTAGGTGGGAAATGCATGGAGCATCTCGGCGAGATCGTTGACGCTGCCACCAAGCCTCATGGCGAGCGCCAGTTCGTGGATCATTTCCCCTGCTCGTGGTGAGGCTACCGAGCCGCCGAGTACGGTTCCATGGTGCGGATCAGCGAGAATTTTTACCACTCCTTGGCCAGAGTCATCTGTCAGAGATCGGCTGAGGTCTTCAACGCGAGCAAGGCCGACAACGAACGGCCGTTTTCTTTTTTCGAGCGCCATGCTCGATTCGCCTACGCTCGCAAGCTCCGGAGAGGAAAAGACACCCCGGGGAACAACGCGGAGATCAAGGGTTCGCTGGGCGCCAAGGATGTTGTCAGCCACCAGTAGTCCTTCGTAGTGGGCGGTATGAGTGTAGAGGAAGTGGCCGGAGACATCTCCACAGGCCCAGATGTGAGCCGCACTGCTGCGGAGGTGGTCGTCAGTTTGCACGCCGCGTCGATTGACCTGGGCACCGGTGACAGCAAGGTTCAACGTGTGGACATTGGGACTGGTGCCTGTAGCAACGAGTAAATTCGCTGCTTGATAGGTCTTTAATTGCTCGCTCCGACCCACAACCTCGATGCCTTCATCGTCGCCCCGGATTTGTTCGGCTGTGAAGTTCGTTACGATGTGAACCCCGGCATTCTTGAGTGCACCGGCGATGACTGAGCGAGTTTCAGGTTCTTCCCGGTGGAGGATCGTATTGTTGTGCTCCAGGAGTGTCACATCGCTGCCGAAGTGGGAAAAAATCGTCGCGAACTCAACCCCGACCGGTCCCCCACCAAGAATAATGAGTGATTCGGGACATTCGGTGAGGTCGATTGCCTCCCTGCTCGTAAGATACGGTGTGTTCTTGAGCCCCTCGATTGGTGGAATGAAGGTCGACGTGCCTGTTGCAACCACAAACTGCCGTCCGGAGAGGCGCTGGCCGTCCACGTTCAGGCTGTGGGTATTGCTAAATTTGGCTGTTCCACGGAAGAGCGTGATACCCCGCTGTGCCAGATCTTCGGCAGTGAGGTTGCGACCGCCAGTTTCGGCGACGACCCGGTCCTTGTAGGTCTTCACGTCGTGATACCGAAACGAGAGACCGGCGAGTTCAATGCCATACTTGGTCGCTGCGTGGACGTGGGCGTAAGTTTTCGCGGCGTGGAGGAGTGCTTTTGTCGGCACGCAGGCATAGTTCGGACACTCACCGCCCAAGTACTGGCTTCGCTCCACGAGGGCTACCTGCTGGCCGCGGCGCGCCAGGCTCGTCGCGGCTGACAAGCCGGCTGCACCGGCGCCGATGACAATCACATCAAATGCTCGCTCCACTGCCCCTCCCTGTGTATGAGTATTGTACCCTACTCGTCGTGCCCCAGGGACGAGAGGGGGAGAATGATGTCGTGGCGGAAATCTGGGGGCTCGCGATCGAGTTGCCGCCAGAGCGCTGGCAGTATGCCGATATCAGCCAGGAGCAGCCTACCGACGAGAGGCCGGGCAAACTCTTTCAGTACCCCTTCCTTTGGATAGCCGAGGGCAACCGTTGTTGCCGCGCGGACAGTGGGAAAGCCGCCTTTGCCAGTAGTAGCATCAAGTCCAGAGGGAAGATCGATTGAGAGGATCGGCACCTTGAGTCGGGCAGTTGCCTCGATGAGCGCCGCGGAGCCCGTTGCTGGGTCGCCGGTGTGGTCGTAGCCTAGTAAGCCATCGATGACGATATCCGATTCAGGAAGGAGCGCTCCGGGTTCGAAGACACGGCCACCGAATGTTTCAATCGTATTCAGCGATTGATGGAGGACAGGCGGGAAGTTCTCCTTCGGCTCTGCGAGCAGGACTGTACAGGCGGATTTCCAAGATGCAAGCCGTCGGGCTGCGGTTAACCCGACCAGGCCGTTTTGTGTCGGGCCGACCAGCACGAGGAAGCGCGTCCGTTCCGAGCCATGGTCGAGCTCCTTGGCGGTTCGGGCGATGGCGTAGCCGGCCGCCTCGACCGCGGCCATGCCGAGTCCGAGTCGGTCCATCGACGCATCGATGGCAGCCATTTCCTGGGCGGTTACCGGTTCGAACGTTTGCTCACCGATCATAACCGGTATACTATGCTCGTTGCCTCGAATGGACAAATGCTCGAACTCAACCCGATGAAATTACCTCTCTGGCCGACCGTCATTTTCCTTATCTCGATCGCACTTACCCTTGGACTGATTGCGTGGGCTAACGGCCCAGATTTTGATGGGGAGCCGCAATCACCTGCCACCGAGTCAGTTCTTCCAGATGGAGAAAGTACATCCTCCTTCGACGATTCCGTCGATATGATTCAGGACGCCCCGACAACAACGGTGACCCTCAATGCGCTGAGCGGTGCCGACCCTCGGTTTGCGCTCAGGGTTACCCTGCCCGCGCCATGGCGTGCTGAGGCACTGCCGAGTATCCAAGCGATCAACCTCTATGATCCAGCCGCGCCGGGCGCTACGACGCTCGAACAGTCGCAGATTTTTCTCCGCTACTTCGTCGCCGACCGGTTTCTTACTCTACAGACCGTCGATATCTTGGAACGGACTGAGCTGGTTTACCATGAAAGCCCGGCGGTCCGGTATCGCATCCGCAAGAAATCCGGCGTCGCCGATTTTCCCTCGCAGCCTCCCTGGCGTAACCTCGAACACGAGGTCACGGATGTTCGCGTGGATCCCCAGACCAGCCCCTCGACCTTCTACGTCATTGCCCGGAACCCCACCCTTCCCGCTGGGGTATTTGAACAGTTTCTGCGGGATCTGGAGTTCATTGTCCCCTGATCCTGATCTGGAGATCACGGGTCAAAGGGGTGCATGGGCGCTCTGGGCAGTTTCTGCTCATCGCGTCTGCTATTTGACTGTCGGACGAATCAAGTATGCTAGCCCAAACAGGCAGCTTGCCGCCAGCACGATCGTCGGTCCCGTGGCCGTGTCGAGGTGGGCTGAAACGACGATGCCGGCAAGCGCAGCGAGGGCAGCCACAATGACACTGCCGATGAGCAGATCGCGCAGTGACCGAGCAAGGAGATAACTCGAAGCCGAAGGGATCAGAAAGAGCCCCGACAAGAGGATGATACCGATCAGCTTGATGCCCAAGGCGATCATCGTGGCAACGACGATGCCGAAGAGGCGGTCGTTGCGTTGAATATTGACTCCCTCAACTGCTGCCAGCTCTGGGTGGACAATTTCGAGGACTAGTTCCTGATGAAGTCGCCAGAGGACAACTAAGGCGACCAAGCCCATACCAGCAATGACCCAGACATCGTTCGGAGAGAGGGCGAGGATGTCGCCAAACAGCAGGCCGAGTAGGTCGACACGGACATTGTCGAGGAAAGTGAGGAGAAAGAGGCCGAGGGCAGCGACAGAGGCAAACAAGACCTCGAGAACCGTATCAAAGGAAAGTCGAGTATGCTTACGAATTTCCAAGACGCTGCTGCCAACAATAATCGCGAAGAGCACAGCAGTAATACTGACATCAAGTCCGAGGAGGACACCGAGGGCGACGCCAGTAAAGGCAGAGTGGGCAATGGTATCAGTGTAGAAGCTCATGCCGCGCATCTGGATGAAGCTTCCGATCACGCCACCGGTCATCGCGAGAATAATCGCGGCGATCATCGCTCGGACCAGGAACGGTTCAGTGAGAATGGCCGGCAAGAGTGAGTTCATGGAACTTCCTTCCCAAGATGCGCTTGTAGTGGCGCAACTCGGACGAATCGTGGGTGACGGTGACAATGGTCAGGGAGTGGTCGCTCAAGAGGTGCTGGAGGAGTTCGGCAATTTCCGTTTTTCCCGACTGGTCAATTCCTGCCGAGGCTTCATCAAGAACCAAGAGTTTCGGACTACGGGCCAATGCCCTGGCCAGCACAACCCGTTGGAGCTCGCCGCCAGACAACGAGCTCATTGCTTGGTCAAGGATCGTATCGATGGTCAATTGGTGGCAGAGTGTTTGGTCCGGTTGGGCGAGGGAGGAAAGACGAAAAAACTCTCGCACGGTCAGCGGCAAAGTACCGGGAAACTGGAACCGCTGAGGGACGTACCCCACGGCTTCTCCCGGGAGCCGGGAAACCCGGGTTTTTTCGTACTCGATAATCCCCTGGGTTTCGGTGAGTCCGACCAAGCCCCGGAGAAAGGTAGATTTTCCGGAACCGTTCGGGCCAGTGACGGCAAGGAGGTGTCCGCTGGGTAGTCGCAACGAGACTGGTCCGACGATCACTGCTTCGTTCAGGAGGACTGTGAAGTCTTTCAGTGCGAGCATATGCCCCCGTTACATCGTCGGTGGCGCCAGGAAGTAGAGCGTTCCGATCAATTGGCTAAGATTCCCTGTCGCAACCAAGATTCCCATGAGTACAAGGAGGATGCCGGCGATGATCTCAATAGTGTGTAAGTGCGGACCAAGTGATCGTACCCACCCGAAAGCGCGCTGAAGAAGCGCAGCAAACACGAGAAACGGCAGCATCAACCCGAGGGCGTACGCAAATAGGAGGAGCGCTGAGCTGCCGACGGTCGCGGTCGAGGCGCCGAGGATAAGTATTGAAGCAAGGACAGGTCCAACGCACGGCGTCCAACCGATCGCAAAGGTAAGGCCCACCAGGAATGATTGGATTGCGGTGTAGCCCTGCGCATTACCCGATACCTGAATCCGTAATTGCTTCTGTAGGGCAGGAATACGGATCACGCCCGCGACAATAAGTCCGAAGATAATAATGAGTGCCCCGCCAATCAGGTTCAGGGTATCTTGAGCAGCAACTATTTCCCGGCCGAATAGTCCGGCCAGGGCGCCCAGTCCAGTGAACGCGACAGTAAAACCGCTGACAAACCAGAGCGTACTGATGAGTACCCGTCGACGGAACTGCGCCTCCTCATCAGATTGGATCGTTGTCACCGACACGCCAGCGAGGTTAGCAAGAAATACCGGCACGAGGACAACAACGCACGGCGCAAAGAACGAGATGAGGCCGGCGACAAAAGCAAGGAAAATTGTCGGCTGCTCGGCCATGAAGCCTACCGTTGGCTCACGGCAGCGAGTGCCTGGCGAATTGCCTCGGCCGAGGTGGCACCAAGAAATTGTTCGGTTTTCTCTCGCTCGCCATTAAAGACAAGCATTTGGTGCTGGAAGCGGATCCCGTATTCTTCTGCGAGTGCCTCCTCGCGAGCATCGGTGTCAGAGTCAATGACATTGACGCGCAATCCGATGACATCGTTCCTTGCTCCCAACTCGTTGAAGAGTTCCACATGCGTTTCTTCCTGTGTTTGGCACGTTGGGCACCAGTTTGCGTAGAAGAATAGGTAGTGAGGTTGTGCTGCTTCAAGAATTTTCTCGTAATTCTCAGCGCTAAACAGGTAGTAGTTTGTCGCAAGTTGACCGGATAGATCCAGGGATTCGCCAGCGGTCGGTGCGTCAGTCTTATGAGGCGCTTGCTCTCCGGCCGGAGACTGGCGTGCTCGCGAGGTCATCGGAGGCGGCGCCTCTTCAGTTGAGCGAGCTGGAGTAGGTGTGCTCTTGATGCGCAGCCCTACGTAGCCAAGGACAGTGAGTATACCGATCGCAAGGACAATGATGACTGCCCGGGTCATGCTGATTTCCTTCCCGTTCCCCTTCGATTCCGCGGCGGCTCCACTTTCTCTTGGAAGCCGTTCAGCGGATTGAGTGAGCGCGTGAGTGAATGGAGTCGCCCTGAGACCTCGGCGCCGACTACGGAAACAGCGTACAGGAAGGTTCCAATCGCAATGAAGCCGAAAACCACGACCAGGATCTTGGTAAGGTCAGTGGTAGGAACGAGGTCGCCGTAGCCAATCGTTAGGACGCTTGCCCCCGTAAAGTAAAAGCTGTCTACCCAACTCCATCCTTCAAGGGCGCGAAAGGTCGCCGTGCCGCCTAAGAGAATCAGGCCGATGATAAGGCCGGCGAAATGCATCCCCTGTTGTCGAGACGGAGGTTGCTGGCGCATAGCTAGCGCTTGCTTGATTCTAGGAGGGCGTTTGTGACGAAGCCGACGAGCCACAGGATAACAGCGGCCAACAGGGCCGTGCCAAAGCTCTCAATATCGAATCCCTTCACGATCGTTGACACTATCCAGAGCATGAGTGCGTTGATCACAAAAGTGAACAAGCCAAGGCTTAGAAGGGTGATGGGTAGGGTGAGCAAGAGGAGGATCGGACGGATGATTGCATTGACAAAGCCAAGTATGAGCGCAGCAATCAGAGCAGCGTAAATATTTGCAACAATAAATCCTGGAACTAAGTAGGCAACAAGCAGCAGCGTCAGTGCGCTCAGGAGCCAACGGAGGAGTAAGTACATAGTGATTCCATGATAGCAGGTTACGTTGAGAGCGGAAGCGTGAGCGGCCGCGGATCGTCCACGCCCGCGGCATAGATCGTCGCAGTTTGCTCTGCGCCATCGAAGAGCACTGCTGCCAAGGTGCGGTTTGCCTCACCGGCAAATTGCGGATAGAGGCAGTACGGAGCGCCGGCTCGATCGGCAAGAATCGTCCGAAGCTCCCCGGCTCCCAGCGGTGTCGTCGCGGTGAGCTCTGCGAGCCGCTCAAGTCGCCGATACGTCGAGGGTCCCGAGAATGATTGTTGTTGTCGGAGCGCGCCGTGGAGATAGTGGTTCGTGTGGCAATGGATACCCATGACTGGCTCAACGCTCACAGTGTCGACGGTTGTTTCTATAGACACCAAGCGGCGTTCAGTCATTGAGCCGAGGTAGTAGTGAAAGCCACTGGCGTCGCGGATCCGTTTCAGGAGAGCAATCGCCGCGTCGATCGACGGCTGCTCAGCAACGGCGCGGGCGAGAAAGTGCCGGGGGATTCGATCGAGCGCCATGGCCGCCGGACAGAGGTCATTAATCGTGAAGAAGAGTCCGTAGCTGTTCCAGCCGAAGGCGTTTCCCGCCAACTCTCCAAGGTAGGTCAGGGCAGTGACAGTGTGATTACTGTGCTGGAACTCGATAAGCGCAACATCTGCCACTGATTGTCGCGGCTCACCGTCTTCATTGTGGGCAAGGAAAAGTTCCTCTTGGGTCTGGATGGCTACCGAGCTGCAACCATAGAAGTCGCCGCGAATTTCCGGGCAATTGTAAGCAAAAATTTGGGAGAAGGGCATCTTTGTGCCTTTGGCAATACCGCGCAGTTCCTCGAGATATGTGGGAAACTCTGCTTCAGTGGCCAGGAGTGCCTGTTCGATGAGTCGGCCTCGGGCAGCCAGTATCTTATCGGGGTCGATCGCTAAGACATTGCGTTGGATGTCGGCAGCAAATACTTGGCCGTACTGGAAGCCAAGTTCGTAGGGCGTTCCGGACACCGTGATATGACGTAGGTGAGGAGAAGGCATCGTCAGTCTCCTAGGAAAAATCCCATGATATCTCGAGGACTGCGTCGCGTCCAGTGGGGGGGCGTTGGGGTCCAACGTTTCGCTGGGCGTACGTTTTTGTGGGGATACTCGGTAGTATACGATCGTTACACAGTATGCAGAACGGAGGCATGAATGAACATCGGGATTCTCGGCTCGGGTGGCGTGGCTCGAACGATTGCTGGCAAGCTTCTTGGACTTGATCAGCACGTCATGGTGAGTGCTCGTGACCTCACCAGCGCGAAGACCAGCGCCGGCCAGGCGCTCTCATCAACCAATGACTGGGTTGCGGAGCGTCAACGCGCCGGCCAGGCGGCCTCGGCAGGAACGTTTCAGGAGGCGGCTGAGTTCGGCGAAATCGTGTTCAACTGCACGGCCGGCAGCGGAACATTTGCCGCAGTTGAGGCCGCAGGCCAGGCGTCATTTGCGGGAAAGATTCTCGTAGATCTTGCCAATCCCCTCGACTTTTCTCGGGGAATGCCGCCAACACTCACCGTCTGCAACGAGACCTCGCTTGCCGAAGCGCTCCAAGCCGCGCTCCCCGAGGCGAAGGTGGTGAAGGCACTGAACACCGTCAACGACCAGGTGATGGTCAACCCAGCCTTACTGCCTGGTGACCACGATATGTTTGTCGCCGGCAACGATCAGGAGGCTAAGGTGTGGGTCCGCGAGACCCTGCTCATGGATTGGTTTGGCTGGAAGATCGTCCACGATCTTGGTGACATCACTGCAGCCCGGGGGATGGAGATGTACCTGCCGCTCTGGCTACGGTTGTGGGGAACGTTCGGCCACGGGTACTTCAACCTGCACCTTACCCAAGTTCAGAAGTAGCTATTTCTGAGCGAGACGCTCTTTGACGGCGTCGTAGCGTGCCTTGAGATCGGACTTGAGCTGGGAGAGATCCTCTTTGGCAACGTCGACAGTTTTGCCGCCCTCATCGACGACAATATCGACGATCCGATCGTACTGCTCCCGAGTGAGATCACGGACTTCCTTCACCTTGCTGGCGATTTTTTCCTTGCTGTGCTCAACGAACTGCTTCACGTCTTCCCGGGTCTCTTGTCCTGATTTCGGGGCGAACAAGATACCGGCAAGGGCACCGAATACGGCACCAGCGGCGATGCCAGCAGCAAAATCTTTCTTGTTGTCCATACTTACTCCTTTGTTGCGCTGCCTCGTTTGATATCAACATCAGCAAAGGCGTCACCCACGTCACCGTCGGGTCGCGGTGACTGCTTTTCGTGCCAGGCATTGCGGATCGAGCGGACCATATTGGCCACGCCGTTGGCAGTGGCCGAGAAGTTGAAGAACTGGACGATTCGTTCCCGCGCATCGTCGAACGATTCTGCGGTGTTCCGGACAGTGTCCTGCACGACATCGACGGTTTCGCTGACTTCGAGCGCCTTTTCACTGACAAGTTTCATGAGGCGCACCCAGAAGACGAGAGCAATGACCACAAGGAGGAGAATGAGTACTAATAGTGTGGCAGTAATGCCAAAGTACCAGAGAAAAACCGGCTCGGTGATCGTGACTTGCATACCTTTACGATACCGAGAAGGAGCGGTGAATGCAAACCGAGTCAGTGAACGTGGGTCGTGCTCGTTGGGCCTGGTTGAGAGCGCGTGAAGACGAGCGCGGCCAAGCCAGTGACAATCGGTACCGCCAGCACGAGCGCAGTGCTGCCGACCAAGGTCCTCACGACTTCCTCGGCTACAAACTCGGTGTTGATCGCCACCCACCAGGGGAACTGGGTTTGGGAAAAGACGAGGAAGAGGGGCAAGGAAGCCCCGGCATAGGCCAGCACGAGGGTGTTGACGAGCGAAGTGATGTGCTCTCTGCCGACCCGGAGGCCCCGCTCATAGAGCTCGCGCCAACCAAGGGCTGAATTGGCGCGCTTGATTTCTTGGACCGCGGCCGCTTGGGCGGTGGTGATATCGTCGAGAACCCCGAGCGCACCGATGATCATGCCGCCGAGGAGCAAGCCTCTGAGGTCAAAGGGAATGTTCTGGCTGAATTGGAGGTTATACGCGTCTTCTGAGCCAGCGCCGGAAAGCCCCGCTGCTGCTACTGCTAGATGGGCAAGCAGGCCGGCAATCATGAGTGAAAGCACGGTACTTGCGACCGCCACGCTTGTGCTTTTCGTGAAACCATGAGCGAGGTAAATCGAGAGCGTGGCAATGAGGCCAGCGCCGATGATGCTGATGAGGAGTGGCGGGTCTCCGGCAATAATCCGAGGCACGATAAATCCACCAAGAATGGCAACACTCAAGGCAAGGCCGGCAAACGAGCTTGCGCCACGCCAGCCGGCAAAAAGCACTACCAAGACAGCAAAGAGCCCGAGGAACCAGCCGTAGAGAGGGAGGCGGTATCGGTCGGTAATGAAGTAGTACGAACTTCCGTCAATCTTGTAGCTCTTCGTCACAATGACCTCGTCGCCTCCTTCAACGAGTTGATGCGGTTGAATGGTAAACGTGGTGCCGTGCTCGATCTCGATGCGCTCTTCGGTTTCCTGGCTGTTCGTCAGCTGGATCCGCACGAGCTGCCATGGTTGGGATTGCCCGCCGAACTCGTTCTCCCCCTCCTCGAGAATTTCTAGGACGGTGGCACGATAGTATTCATCGGCGGGTAGGGCTTCTGCAAAGGCGGGATCAGGAATGAGGACATCCCGGTTTACAGCTTCATCTTGGGCCTGAGTGGGACTCGGGGCCAGGAGGATAATGCCTAAGAAGATCGCAAGGAATCGATGCATAGCTTGTTGGTACCCGAAGCAGCCCGCCGACGCAATCCGGTTGTTGATTCCTGAATTTCTGAGTACGATACCGAGAGCTAGAAAGGAAGGGGCGGCACGTGTTGAAACGCGTAGTCGACACAATACTCGACGCACTCACCACCATCACCAAAAACTCCCCGGCTGGATCAGGGGAGCGATGGTACTGTTCATTATCCTGCCGATTCTGGCTTATACGGCCTATGATGTTCCAAAGGAGTACGCCCAGCATACCGAGCGGGCGCTCACCCGTCGGACCGCAGTCGCCCAACTTTCCGCACTCACCCTGGAGGAAGGATTTCGGAGCCTCATCCAGCTTGGCCTCACCGCGGCCAACCGGCCGAACGTCCGGGTGTCGATTGCAGAGGGCAACTGGGCCGAAGCGGCCGAGCGGTTGAGGTATCTCGAGGATCTGTCGCCCGAGATCGATCGCATCTTCCTCGCCGATACCAATGGTACCGAGCACGCGGCAGTGCCGGAGTTGACTGGTGGGGTCGGGAGAAACTTTGCCCACCGGGATTGGTACAAAGGGGTGACAGACAAGTGGCAACCCTACGTTTCAGAGA
>CAZOUL010000001.1:19844-23506 GCA_964583025.1 uncultured Candidatus Saccharibacteria bacterium | reverse complement strand
CGACGATGGTTTCCATCGTCTCTTGCTTGGCAGTAGCCATATCCATTACTCCTCGATCTTCTGGTAACCAGAAGAAATCTTCGGGATTGTACCAGGTAGGCCGAAAAGTCTCAAGGGGAGATACTCATTGACGGCCCAAGAGCCACGTACTATGATTCCCTCTTCGGGCGAGTGGCGGAACTGGCAGACGCGCAGCGTTCAGGGCGCTGTGAGCTTCGGCTCGTGGAGGTTCAAGTCCTCTCTCGCCCACCAGAAAAAATATCATCGTTGGCCGGCGTCGGCCTTTTTTATTTGATGAATTGGTACTGGACGAGCCACACTCCCACGCCAACCAAGTAACTAACGAGTGCTGGCATGGCCGCTAATTTCAGGTAGCGGCCAAAGGTGAGTTCCTTCACCATGCCCATGGCGATAACACCAGCTGCCGAACCGATCACCAGCATCGAGCCACCTGTACCCACTGTAATCGCCAGGAGCACCCAGAGCGCCGGATCGGTCACATTGAGAATCTGGATAGCAATGGCTGTGAGCGGCACGTTATCGAGAATAGATGACAGCACCCCGAGTCCCACATTACCTGCGACAATCCGAGCAACGCTCGGGTCGGCACCATAGATGCTATTGGAAAGCAATTCGAGGATTCCTAGCGCGTTGAGCGCCCGACGGCAAGCAGAATTCCGATGAAAAACTTGAGCGAGGGAATGTCGGTTTTCTTAATAAACTCATCGATCGAGGCGGTAAGGTGGCTCTCGTGCCGCCGAATCCGCTTCACGAGATCAATCGTTAGCCAGACGATCCCAAGACCGAGAAGCAGACCCAGATACGGAGGCAAGCCGATTTGGTTCATGAAAAGCGGCAGCGTAAACGAGGCGAACGTCATGCCAATGATGATCTTTTCCGAGCGTCGAAGCTTTGTCACCAATTCTTCCTTATTGTCGTACTGACTGTTCCTTACCCGTGGGAGAATCAGAAGTAGGGCGGTTATATGTATGGCCAAGGACGGCAAGATTCCCTGGCTGATAATTTGCCCGGCATCGAATTTCTCAGCAAGCCAGAGCATAATCGTTGTCACGTCACCGATTGGAGACCAAGCACCACCAGCGTTGGCAGCGATGACAATCGTGGCCGCTCCCAGTAAGAGATTGGGCCCCCGGAAAAACTGCCGGGCGATCTGGATCGAGACAATCGTTGCGGTGAGGTTGTCAATCACGGCCGAGAGGAAGAATGCCATCGTCGCTACCATCAAGAACTGCTTCTTCTCGGATAACCCTAAGCGGAAAAGCCACGATCGAACAATGTCAAAGAACCGGTAGTGCACCAAGACTTCAACAAGCGACATGGCAGCAAGAAGGAAGACAACGATCTCAAAGATTTCTGCGCCTGAGTGAAGTATCTCCTCGCGCACATGATCGCCGCCCAATAGGCCAACAAGCACCCACAGCGCCCCGCCGGTAGCCAAAGCAATCGCCGACTTTGAAACTTTTATCGTGTGCTCGATTGAGATGCCAATGTAGCCGAGCACGAAAATCAACGTGCCAAGAATCGCGCCCGTTCCAAGCGCCTCAGTTGCTGCGTGTTCCATAAGCCTCCGAACTCCTTGTGAGTCAAGAAGCGAGCGTCCCAGCCGCTCGCTTATTTCGAGTTACTTAGTATGTAGTGGTGATTCAATGCTTCTCGGCAGAACATGTCAAGCCGACCCACCTTGACGACTCGGTCTCGCCAAAGCTTTGGGCTTTTGCTACACTCCCCTCGCTACAAGGTCATTCCTTACTGTTTCTGGGCAGGTGGTGGAACTGGTAGACACGCAGCCTTGAGGGGGCTGTGTCCGCAAGGACGTGGAGGTTCGAATCCTCTCCTGCCCACCAACATTGGTCTGATGGGTCCGTAGCTCAGCTGGTTAGAGCGTCTCGTTTACACCGAGAAGGTCCTCCGTTCGAGTCGGAGCGGACCCACCAGCGCGGTATACTACAAAGAGTAGTCACGTTATGACTACGTGGCTCGCTCCCACAATTTACACACTGCTCGTGCGCCTTCTCTCACTCGCCTGGGTAGCTCAGTGGTAGAGCAGGGGCCTGAAGAGCCTCGTGTCGATGGTTCGATTCCGTCCCCAGGCACCATATGCCAAATGAAAAGCTCCGCAATGTGCGGAGCTTTGTATTGAGTGTTACTCAAAGAGCTCTTACTCTCGAGAGACTCGCTGAGTTTTGATGTACCAATCTGTTACTCGCTTGTAGCGGTCCGCTACGGTCAAGCCGGCATGTGAACTCACCCCCTGTACTGAAGGGCTGACGCCAAACGTTACCGACACCTGTTCGAGCTCGATTGCCGGTACCTCCCGATCAAAAATTTCCTGGAATTGATCGTACAGTGAGGAGCGCTCAGCTTGGTCATGAGTCTGCCGAGCCTTTTCCAGGATCCGGTCGGCATCAATGTGAGCGAAGTTTGACAAATTAAGGCCTTCTTCACCGATTTGCGACGAATGCCAGAATGGGTACGGATCAGGATCACCGCCAAAGTCCAGGCCATAGATCAACGCGTCATAGGCGCGCTGCGGCACAACATCGTTCGACAACTCGGTTGCCGTCCTTGTCTCGATCGTCACCGCTGCCCCAAGGTCCTCCCATTGATCCGCCAACTCTCGAGCCAGCGCCTCGTACCGAGGATTGGCAAGAGTCACGACTGTGAGGGCAAGCTCTTCTCCTAATTGCTCCCCCGTCCGTAGCTTCCGACGAATAGCGACGTCCTTTACTGGATCGCGAGTCGTATTAAAGAACACGAAAATCCGTCGAGGCAGCTCGATAGTATAGGTATCGAGCTGGTCGACGAGCAATGGGTTCTCAACCAAAGAAGTATCAGCGACTCCGTCGATCTCATCGTTAGCAAGCGCCTGAGTCAGATTAAACCCGTCAAGATAGATAGACAGGGTGATTTCTCCAATATATGGCTGGCCAACAATTGACTGTTCCCGAGGAGTGAAGCGAATTACTCCCCGTTGCTGGTCTGCGACCTGGTAGGGACCAAGCGGAAGAATCGGCTCGGCGAGAGTAGCGAGGAATGGCGTGAACGGCTGTTCCAAACGAAAGATCAGCTTGCTTCCCTGAAATTCGTACTGGATGTTCGGAAAAAGCGCCTCTCTTTCCTGAAGTGCTCCCTCCACAGCGGCTTGATCGATATCCGCTCTCAAGGTGAGGGTATATACTTTGCCGTCAGCACTTACCTCCCAATGCTCTGCTGCGGCTGGAGCAAGCTCACCATCAGCAGTAAATTTAACAAAGCCAACGTTCGTGAGTACATCAATGGTCGGAGTGACATCTGAGAGGGAAGACGCAACCACTCCTTCCCGGTAGCTCCCACCCACGATCGGCACGACGTCCGTTGTGGCAACCCAGGACCGATACCAGAGCACCCCAACGGAGCCCAACGCTGCGAGAACAAAAGCAAAGAGCAGCCACCGCTCTGAAATCTTCAGGCTTGTGTAGAGGTTTCTAACGATCGCATGGAGTATACGCACTCAGACTCCTCCCTCCAGTGACCTGGTTAGACTGCTATCGAAGGGTGAGATTGAAGAATGCTACGACCACAAAGAGCACCGCCAAAACGACGGTGGCACGAAACAGCGTTTGCTCAGCGCCTCGCTTGCTTCGGTAGACATTACCCCCACC
>CAZOUL010000001.1:0-19834 GCA_964583025.1 uncultured Candidatus Saccharibacteria bacterium | reverse complement strand
AGCCGCTTTCGCGCCCGCCACCGGGCTCCTTCTCACCACCAAAGGCGCCGCCGAGACCAGTGCCTCGCTGCTGGGTGAGGATGGCCGCCATTAGCAGCACTGATATAGCAATCATGGCAATGTTGAGAACGGTAGGAAGATTCATAAGATAAGTTTGGAGGCCAGGACGGGAATCGAACCCGTGTGTAGGGGTTTTGCAGACCCCTGCCTTACCACTTGGCTACCTGGCCGAGTCGGCAAACAGAGGTTGCTGCGGCCCCACCGTGTATCAACCGTGGAGCGGGAGACGGGATTCGCACCCGCGACCTCTTCCTTGGCAAGGAAGCGTTCTGCTACTGAACTACTCCCGCTCAACCTTGCTCCCTTATACGGAGCTTCGCTGAGCGAGCATCGACCAATGTCGCTTGTGCTGCTAGTCCAGCGAAGCCGCGCTAGTGACGCAGTGGAAGCCGTATGCCGTGTCTGCGCCGTAGATGGTACCCAGGAGCACAAGAGTTGTAAAGCCGAAAGCCTCTTGGCATAGTACCTGCAAAGGAGCGACCATGCCTAGACGTCGGCGAAGTGCCGAACCAGTGCAAGAAACCAACCACCCCTCCCAGCGGATCGCTTTTACCACGACACCAAGCGATCAATCAGAAGAATTATTTCGTGTGGGTGCCGTTTTTCTTCTCTGCCTCTTACTGTTAGGCGGGGCGGCATGGCTTGCCGCCACCTCACCGGTTATGAGTGATCTGGCCCTATCAATGTACGACTTCCTTGGTTTTGGAGCGCTGTAGGCAGCTCTGCGGGCGTCAATTCCCGCAATTCACCCGGAACAAGATCGCCGAGTTCAATCGACCCTACTTGGGTTCTCACTAGCCGAACAACTTGAAATCCTGCCTGCCCAACCATTCGTCGAATTTGCCGGTTGAGACCTTGCTTCAGCACAAGTCGAAAACGGAGTCCATCATTATCCTTCCCGAGATACTCGATATCGGAGAATCGGACTTGCTTACCCAGAACGATCCGTGGCATGGAAAGCGCCTTGATGATTCTGGGGATTCGGTAGTGTTTCGAAGGCTCAAGCCACACTCTATACGTTTTCTCGTGTCCAAAACGTGGGTGGGCAAGTCGAAGGGCGAGATCTCCATCGTTTGTTAGAATAAGCAGCCCTTCGCTATCTTTATCAAGCCGACCGGCAGGATAGAGACGCACTCCCTCTGGCAGAAACCCGGCGAGTGATGGTCGACCCTGCTCATCATGCAACGTACTGACCACACCGCGGGGCTTGTAAAAGGCAAAACTCTCAGACAGAGACCTTCGGGTAATCTCACGGCCGTTCACGGTTACCACGTCTCTCTCTGGGACGATGGTGGTGCCGAGCGTACGAACCACCCGCTTATTCACCATCACTTTACCGGAACCAATGAGCTCATCAGCCCCACGCCGCGAAGCCACGCCAGCCTGGGAGAGATACTTATTGAGACGAACGGTCTGCGGCGATTTGCCCGACCGGGGCGTAGGTTGGCGCATCATATCCTGAATTCGTAATCAGTACACGGTATAGGTAGCTGACGACAATAAGCACCATTGCCGTCGACAAAAGGACGCCAATTAATCGCCGGTCGCCCTGAGGGCTGAGTTGGTTGAGCTGAAAATTGGTCATCATTCTCCATACATTTCACGAACGGAGAATGATATATCAATCTGGTTGAAGAATCAAGCATGGACCGCCTGGCCAGTTGTTTGCGCCCGATACTGCAAGGACTCGGCAACATGGTTCGACTCAATCAGTTCTGAGCCGGCCAAATCGGCAATTGTCCGACTCACTTTGAGAATACGGTGGAAAACTCGGGCGGAGAGCTGAAAATGGCGCATTGCTTGCTCAATCAGAGCCCGCGCTTCACCACTCGTTGCGGCCCAGCGCTTAATATGACGGTTCTTCATTTCCGAATTTGTGAGAATTTCTCCTTCATAGCGAATACGCTGGCGATCTCTCGCCGCTAAGACCCGGGCGCGGACGACCGAAGACGTCTCCTCGCTTGTGGTCGCCACGAGCGCCTCGTACTCGACTGCAGGCACCTGGACCACCAGGTCAATTCTATCGAGAAATGGCCCCGATACCCGGCGTTGGTACCTGAGTACTTGGGCCGAAGAACATGTGCACGAGGCAGTACCATGTCGTCCGCACGGACACGGATTCTGGGCGGCGACGAGCGTAAACCGGGCAGGGAAAGTCACTGAACCTTGTGCGCGCGACACGGTTATCACCCCATCCTCCAGCGGTTGACGAAGAACTTCGAGGACCGAGCGTGGGAATTCTGGGAGCTCGTCGAGAAACAACACTCCACGGTGCGCAAGGGAAATCTCACCGGGACGGGGCCATGCTCCGCCGCCAATCAGAGCGATGGCGCTCGCCGTATGGTGCGGCGTGCGAATTGGTCTCGATTGGACCAGTCCGGTAGCAGGGGGCAAGGTGCCAGCAATACTATGGATTTTTGTCACTTCGAGCATTTCAGACTCGGTGAGTGGTGGCAAAATTGAGGCAAGGGCCTTCGCAAGCATGGTCTTTCCGGCGCCAGGCGGGCCAGAGAGTAAAACGTTATGGCCCCCGGCGGCCGCAATTTCCAACGCCCGCTTAGCCTGCGCTTGTCCTTGTATCTCTGAAAAATCCGGAAGGCCGGCTGCAGGTTCGTTCAGCAACGGCTCGGCGACAACTGGCTGGAGTTGTGCTACCCCGAGCAAGTGGTCGATCAGCTGGCGCAAGCTACTCACCGCATAGGTGGTAACGCCAGGGGCTAGCGCTGCCTCTTGCGCGTTGGCCGAGGGAACGAACAAGGTGGTTATCCCTCGGTCAGCGGCGGCAAGCGCGAGCGCGAGAACCCCGCTGACCGGTCGGACATCGCCATTGAGCGCGAGCTCACCGACAACCGCCGCTGACTCCGGCATCAAAGGAACGAGCTGCTCATCGGCGGCAAGAATACCTAGCGCAATTGGAAGATCATAGGCAGGGCCAACTTTCTTCACGTCAGCTGGAGCGAGGTTCACCGTGATCCGCTTCACCGGAAACCGGGCGCCGCAGTTCTTCACTGCGCTTCGGACTCGCTCTTTCGCTTCCTCCACTGCTTTATCTGGCAAGCCGACAATAGTGAGCCCCGGCAATCCGGCAGAGAGATCGACTTCTACCGTAACAATCTCAGCGTCGAGCCCGACGACTGCGAATGAGCGCACCGTGGCGAGCACGATCTATTTCCTCACCATAGCTGGACATCCATGAGGTAATAGCACGTTCGCATTCAGTATACGATGAAATCCACTGGACGTCAGCACGACCACGCCACCAGCCGAGCTGCCGTCTGGCATACTGACGAAGCTCAGCCGAAAGTCGGTGAATAAATTCTGGACGGCTCCACTCTCCCGTAACCACCCGAAGTGCCGCCCGATACACCTGGCCAACCTCCTGGAGTCGACAGTCGCTTACCCCGTGAGCCCGCAAGCGGGATACTTCATCAAAAAGTCCCGACTCAACCCACAAGACTACCTGTCGATTGATCCGCTCATAAAGTACAGGTCGGGGCCGGTTGATCACTAATTGAAGCGTTGGACCGGAGTGCGGGCGTTTCGATCGACTCGCAGTACTCCACGATTCCCCTGTCGCCAAGACGTATGCTAGTGCCCGATCAACCCGACGAGGATTGCTCCGATCAATTGTTGCTGCGGCCAGTGGGTCTCGGGTCTCAAGCATCGCAACCTTCTTGGCAAGTGGCTGGCCGCGCCACTCGTTCGGCAAGACGCATGCCCGAGGAAACTGGTAGCCGCGCACCACGGCATCGATATACAGGCCAGTGCCACCGACAAGAAATGGCAGCAGACCGCGTTGCTCCAGACTAACGAGCGCTGCCTTCCCGTAGCGCTGGAACGCGGCGGCTGTGTACCTTTCACGAACGTCAATGAGGTCGATTCCGTAGTGTTCAATGCCGCGTACTTTGTACCCAGTGCCAGTTGAAGTGGTAATGATTTGCGCCGGGAAGTCGACGGTAACTTTATTCGTCCCGATGTCGAGCGACTGGTAGACCGTTCTTGAATCAGCCGCAATCACTGCCCCACCAAAACGCTCCGCCAGCGCCAAACTCCAAGCCGTTTTCCCGCTCATGGTCGGACCAGAAAGAACAATCGCAGCCATATGCTTACTCGAGAATGCGGATCTCGTTGTCAAGCTGGACGAGTCCCCAGATGGTTCGGGCAAGCCGTTTGGCATCATGACGCATCAAATCACCCCGCGCCGCCAGCGGCGCCCGTACAAAGCGAGCTGGATGATCAGCAACGGTCGCGCGGTCGAACCGCACTGGCTCAGATCGATGCTTTGCATAGGCCCGCAACGTCTTCTTCGTGGGACGGGATGAGCTTGTCACGACGTAGTCAATGACCCCGTGAGCAAGATGCTGCTCGATCACGTCGACAAAATCGTGCACCCAGTAGCCATTGGTCTCGCCAAACTTGGTCATAAGGTTGCAAACGTACACTACCCGGGCCTTGGTCCGGGCAATTGCCTCACGAATTCCACGAATAAGCAAATTCGGAAGAATACTTGTATACAAATCTCCGGGACCCAGAACCACAAGGTCGGCTTGCTCAATCGCACGAGCTGCCCGCGGATTCACCCGGGCAGGCCGGTTGAGCTTCACTGACTCAATACGCAGTCGGCCGTCGTGCTTGGGAAGATCGATATTTGTTTCCCCGGTGATGACCGATCCGTCTTCCAGCGTAGCAACCAAGCGACGACTATCCAGGGTGACTGGAAGGACGCGACCACGAACATTCAACAGTCGAGCCGCTTCGTCAATTGCCCGTTCGTCGCTGCCCGTCAACTGGCGTAAGGCCGCAATGAAAAGGTTGCCGAACGAGTGGCCTGCAACCGGACCTTTTCGGAATCGGTACTGGAAGAGCTCCTTCATAAGTTCTGGTGATTCCGAGAGGGCGACAATGCAGCGCCGGACGTCGCCCGGAGGGAGAATGCCATACTCGTCTCGGAGTTGGCCGGTACTTCCCCCGTCATCTGTCATTGTTACGATCGCTGTGAGATGAAGATCATACTCAGCCAATCCACGCAGCAACGTGTAAAGACCGGTCCCGCCACCAACTGCCACAATTCGGGGTTTCTTCATAAAAAAGCATGATTCGTGGTGCCCGAGAGAGGAGTCGAACCTCTACGCCTTGCGGCACGTGGTCCTAAACCACGCGTGTCTACCATTCCACCACTCGGGCGCGTTCTCCGGAAGAGCTATATTATACGGGAGGTACCAGAATTTTTTCCACTTTAACGAACGGTGATGAAATCTTTCAGCCCCTGGTAGGTTCCGTCGCCGATACCATTCACGTTCGTAATTTCTTCTGGGGCAGTGAACGGTCCTTGAGTTTGCCTGTACTCGACAATTGCCGCGGCTTTGCTTGGACCAATTCCTGGTAGATCCTCGAGCTCATTGGGTGAGGCTGTGTTGATATTGATCCGGTTGCCGGCCTCCGCTCGCTCGCCTGCGACAGTCCCGCCGTCGCTGTTTGGAGGACTGCTCACGAGTTGCTCTTTGAGCTGTTCGACCTCCGCCCGCAGGGCGTCGTTCTCTGATTGAATCTGTTCCAGCGCGGTAGCCTCTTCCAGCCGCACATGACCGCCGGAAAAGAGTGTCAACTCGCCACGCTCCCACAGCCATATTAACCAGCTCGTGGCCGAGATGGCGAGTAGCCCAAAGAACACTGGCCACCGATATCGGCGGAGCCACTCAATCGGCGTCAACGACTCCCGCATCCTGTTCCCCTTGCCAGAACTGCTGCCAGCCAGCCAGTGCGGCCGGCTCGGCCTCAGTCAAGGCCTCGGCAATCGCCAGTGCTTTCTCTGTCATGAGCGTATCAGCCAGCGATGCAAACCGCAATCGGAGAAAGCCCGACTGGTCATGGCCAGCGAGACTCCCTGGCCCACGCTCACGGAGATCTGCCTCGGCCAAGCGGAAGCCATCAGTCGTCGACCGAAAATGCTCAAGTCGTTCGGAAAAAGTGTCGCTCGCTGTCGGCATCGCAATGCAGACGCCAGGATACTTTCCACGGCCAACGCGGCCGCGGAGCTGGTGGAGCTGTGCCAAGCCAAATCGTTCTGCGTGTTCGATAATCATCAGCGCCGCGTTAGGAATGTCGATCCCAACCTCAATCATTGACGTAGCAACAAGAACGTTAATGTCGCCGGCCTCGAATCGCGACATAATCTGCTCGTTTTCCTCCTCGCTCTGCTCACCGTGATAGGTTACGAAAGAGTAGTTGGGTAACGCGGCCTGATACTCAGCCTGAATTGCCTCAAGAGAACGAATTGCGGAAAACAAAGTCTCACCTCGATTCTCGTGAATTCTGGGCGTGACAATAAACGCTTGCCTACCTGCCCCAAGTGCTCTGGCCAAAAGCGGGAGAACCGTCACGGATCGATCTTCTGGCCGAACCACGACGGTGGTGACGGGCCGCTGACTCATGGGTCGTTCCCGGAGCGTACTGAGCGCAATATCGCCATAGAGCGACAGGGCAAGCGATCGGGGAATCGGGGTGGCCGTCATACTTAAAAGATGCGGCGTATGCTCGGAAGCTGTGCCAACAAGTTTCATTCTTTGTCGCACGCCAAAGCGGTGCTGCTCGTCGACGATCACCAGTGCGATTCGGTCGGCGTGCCGATCTTCGTTGAGAAGCGCATGGGTGCCAATAAGCATTGCCGGCCCGCTTACATCAGGACGACTCCCCCCGAGCACGAGGGCCGCTTGGTGACCGAGCGAAGCCACAGTATCGCGAATCCGGGCATAGAGCTGAGTAGCAAGGGCTCGGGTCGGAGCCAGCCAGGCAACCGAGTACCTTGCAGAAACAACGCTCACAGCCGCAAGAACGCCGACGATAGTCTTCCCGGTACCGACGTCACCTTGGAGTAAACGGTTCATCGGCCGATCATTCCCGAGTTCTTGAATAATCTCCCAGGCCGCCCGACGCTGCCCATCCGTGAGGGAGAATGGCAACGAAGCGGCAAGCTGCTGTAATTCGGAAATTGACGGCTGGATCTGAGGCGAGCGCCGCTGCTCCCAGATCGCCCGGCGACGAACAATACCGAGCTGTAGGTTGACATGCTCATCTAATGCCAACCGCTGCTCGGCCTGCCGCAGCGTTGCCATACTGCTCGGTTGATGGATCTCGCCGATTGCCTCAAGGAGTCCGAGAGACGCGTGAGAAAGCAGCGGGTCATCGAGCGCCAAGCGTGGAATCACGAACGCCAAGAGTGAGCGAAGAAAGCGCGAACTGAGGCCAGCTGTCTCTGGGTAGATGGCCAAGATCTCCGGCCTTGTGAACCGCTCAGGACTCGAAAGAACCAAGCAATGCTCGTGCCAATCCCATCGCAGATCACCCAACAGCAATGCGTCCTGGCCGTCGCGCAAGCTCCGGCCGAGGTACGGTTGGTTAAACCAAACGACCGGCAGCGCTTTGCCACTCCGGCAGCGAAGCACAGCCCTCACGCGCGCCTTCCGCCTTCCAGTCCGGTGCACAACGCGTATCCCGGTCAACGTGCCATCGATCACCACCCTGGTATCTTTGACAAGGCTTGCCCCATCACTTGGATGAGTGAGGTCAAGCCAGGTCCGAGGCCAGTGCGTCACGAGGTCGCGGATAGTCAAAATATTGAGCCGTGCAAGCTTTGCTGCGACTGCTGGCCCTACTCCCTTGAGCTCAGTAACAGATTGATCAAGCCGACACGTGCGAGGCATGCCATTCATCTCTTCGCCCAGGAAAAGAGCCCGTCCGTTTGGATGGGCTCTTTCTGATCATAAAGTGAGCTCACTCAGTGGTTTGAAGATCAGTTTCAGCTGGCGCAGTTTCAGCTGGCGCAGTTTCGTCATCTGGCCCTTCTCGTTCATAGCGGCGGATTGCCTCAACGACCCGTCCGTCTTCTTTCAGATCCTCAATGAAGAGAATGTGGTCAGGATTAATACGCATCGTGTCTTCTGGCCCGTGCAGCTCGTTTCCGAGCTTAATGAGCTTAAGTTCGGCCTGCTGGCTGGCAGCATCTTGCCCCTCGGCCGGCTGCAGCGGCTCCTGAACCTGGAGGTAGTAGATATTGGTCAGCGTTGCGCTCCCAGGGTTCTGACTGAATTTGCCAAAATAAACTTGACCGTTACTCAAGAACACGGCCTGATATTCTTGGTCATTTCCGCCGAATCCAACAGCCCCCGCACTGCCCCCGCTAAATACCCCGGTTGCCCATAAGAATGAGCCGATCACGGCCAAGGCAATAACCACGATCAGCGTGATAACTGCGCCTTTCATAAAACCTCCGATCTCATTTCAGTAGGTTGAGTGTACCAACGCCTGCACTCCAAGCAAGTAAAACTTTTCCACACACATCAAGAAGAGAGAAAGCGGAACGAATCAGTGACTGCCTCGCACGTATCCACTGTAAAATCCCAGGTTGCTACCGGCGCCAGGCACTGAACGTAATAGGCGCTGCCATCCTTTGCAGTTACGGTGAGGCGGATCCGCTCCCGTGCCGCCGAGCCAGGTCGGCGAAAAGTCAGGTGGACGACAAACGCATCTTGACTACCAAGTGACGTATCTTGGATTCCTTCCTTCTCAATTTCTGGATACGCACTCGTAAACCGACGGTCGACATTGCGCCGTAGCTGCGAAAGAAGCGGCGTGCCAGCGAGAGACTCAAGCGCGGCCAACCCGGTCTCTTCCCAGACCGTGATCTGAAGAGACGGATCGTCACGATGAAGCTCAATGCTCACCTCCTGAGCGTCAGCTGCTGAAAGGATCTGTGGTACCAGCGAGCTCGGATATGCTAGTGCGATCCCCCGAGTAGTGTCTTCATGATGCTCGGAAAGTTCTACTTTTGGAGCACTCGATTGCTGGGCAAGAAGGTAGGCCAGGCTGATCCCGCCGATGATCGTAAAAAATCCTACACCAAGACCGAATGTCCGTTGATTCATGCAAGCATCGTACGCGTTTTGGTGGGTATTCGTAAACAAAAGAGCACGCATAGAAGCGTGCTCTTTTTGAAAACTGAAACTGCGTAAGGGTTAGTTGTCAGCCCGGCTGACCTCCACCCACTCGTCGGCATCGTAGATGAGCACTAAGACATCATCGTCTCCAGCAGCTAGGGCAGCCGTAAGGTTGGACACGCCGTCGGTATCAGCGTAGTTGGTCGCGGTCGCGCCATCGTGAACGAGCACTACGAGATCGCCGTCGGTCGCCGACCCTTCGCCCATCGTCGCATCACAACCGTCCGCGTCGGCACAGGTTACCCGAATCAACGAGGCGGTTGGGGTAACGGTGACTGTGGCATTCTGCGCCCCTACAGTGTCGTCGGCAACGTCGACATCTTGGATACCAAGATTGACCCGGGTCTTAAACGATGCATCGCCGTCGAACCGGCTCGCCCCGTCAACTTCCAGCTGCCCTTCGACGAATAGGGAGTCATCCGCCAACGCGGCAAACAGGTCGGGGGTGGAACCTGTACCAATTCGAGCCCCTGATGTCACCGTCAGATCAGTGCCAACTGTCAACCCCGCAGTTGTCCCGACGGAGTTGAAACTGACGTCAGATGTGGTCAAGACATTCTGGTCCATGTCGTACAGCTCGTTCGCGCCTTGGCCAGTATCGAGGGTCGCAAAGACAACGGCGTCGGTGGTTTGGACATTCTGGTCCATGTCGTACAGCTCGTTCGCGCCTTGGCCAGTATCAACGGTGGTAAAGACACCGGTCGAAGCGGACGCGGCGCCGATAGCTGTGCCATCAATTGACCCGCCATTAATATCGACGCTGCCTGCCGTGAGCGTTCCAGAGTCGTTCAGCTCGTCGAGATCAATACCCCCATCCCAAACCGTTAATTCTGCACTTGAAATCAACGTACCGGCAATATTGAAAATATTGGTGAAGCCGCCGCCGGCATCGAGAATCGTGATTGCAGCCGCCACCGCATCATCGGCATCGGAGTTGTCGAGAACCAAGAGTGAATCAAGGCCTTCTGAAGATTCGGCGTTATCCAAGTACAAGCCGTACTGGGCTGTTGAGCTGGAGGTAGTATCAGCCGCGGTGAACGTCGCGACAATACCGGTCTCATCGGTGGCGTCAGTCAGGGTTCGGTTCACTGAAAGAACCTCGCCAGCTGTACCAGTGACAGACGTTGCGGCATCTAGGGCCATCGCGTCCGCGAACTTGTCGAAATCGAGCGTATCATTAACAAGATCAGCGTTTTCGACATTAGTCAGCGAGTTGCCACTGCCGTTGGCATCGAAAGCTACGCCGGTAATCGCGCCGGTCGCATCAATATCCCAGTCTGACGAGTTGATCGTGACCGTATCGCCGCCATCGCCGAGGGTTACGGCCTCGTTAGTAGTCACTGGACCATTAAATGTCTCAGCACCGTAATGCCAACTGTTGCCAGTAAATTCAGACCGACCAGCAACGTAGAGAGAGTCATCTTCGTATCGAGTCAGGATAGTCGGGGTTGTTGCATTGCCAACCACGAGCCCAGACGCTACATATGCGTCGCCGACTGCGGCACCGGTAACGTCACCAGCAGCTGCATCGCCAACGGAAAGTGCCTCGCCCTTAATCTCAAGCACGGTTGCCGTGGCATCGTAAGAAATCGTCGCCGCACCACTGTCGATATTGATCGTGTTGCCCGACAAGTAGAGATCGCGCCATTGCATGCTCGACGAGCCTAGGTCGTAGGTCGAGTCAGCAGACGGGAGCAAGTGGCCGGTGACGGTGACATTACCCTTGAGTGTCGAAGTACCCTCAACCGTTAACCCGCCGCCAACCTTCAAGTCGCTTGAGGTCTTGACGTAACTTGGCGCGTCCAAAAAGAGCCGGTCGTCGGTGGCGATGTGGAGATCGAGGCTGTCATAGATACTCGAACCCGTTGCCATGCCCATCTGGCCCTTGCGGAGAATATTGAGGTCACCATTGAATTCCAGGTCATTCTGAACCCGGACGTACTCAGGTGCGTCTACGAAGATCCGATCATCTGATGCAAGGTGGAGGTCCCAGTCGTCGTAGAGCTTCGAGCCGGTGCCAAAACCTGGCGCCCCTTGGCGGTGGATCAGGAAGGTATCGTTAACTTCCAGATTTTTTTGCGCGCGCACGAAATGCGGGGCGTCGAGGAAGAGCCGGTCGTCGGTGGCGACATGCATGTCGAAGTCGTCATAGATCTGCGACCCGGTGTCGACCCGAAGCACCCGGTTATCAATATTGACTTGGTCGGTCACGACCAATGCCCCAGCAGTGCCCGGGGCGAGCCCGACTGCGAAGGCGGCGAGTGCAAGCAGTAGTCCCTGCTTACTGGTGAACTTCACCATTACTTCCCTCCTTTGTGGCAAAAATTCTTTTGCCTAGTGTCCGACACATCGTTCTACGTCGAGACGTAGTTCCAGGCTATGGTACCACGCTTCTCATCCGCAGCGTGTGGACAAGCTACTTGCCGAGCTCTCGAAGCGCCCAGGAAACCTGTGCTTCGGTGTCAGTCAGCTCTCCCGGAATGCGCTTGAGAACGGGCAGAACCTCGTTATCACTGTAACCGAGGCTTTGAAGGGCGGCATGGAGCTGGCTGCCTCCGGTGGGGAGGACGACCTCGCCACCGGAGAGCTTGCCTTTGAGTTCGACGATAATTTTGGCCGCGCTCTTCTTGCCTACACCCGGCAAAGCCTGGAAAAACCCGACGTTGTCGGTCTCAACGGCCTGGCGTATTTCCCCTGGTGCTGCTGCCGAGAGAATCGCGAGTGCCAGCTTCGGCCCAACCGAAGGAACGGTCAGGAGGTGCTCAAAAATCTGAAGCTCTTCGCCGACCTCAAAACCATACAGCGCTTGACCATCCTGCCAAAAATGGTGATGGATCCATAAATCAACCCTGCCAACATGAAGGACAGTCCTGGTGGGAACAAAAACTTCGTATCCCACCCCCTGCACGTCAATAACAGTCGCCGAACCCCGTTGGGAAACAAGTTGTCCGCGCAGGAGCCGAATCATACTCCTCGCTCCATTCTCATCTTTACATAGAGCTGCTCATACTGCTCCGTCATCACTTCCAATGAGAAAAATTTTTCCACGCGTTGCCGACATGACCGGCGCATCGCCTCATATTCAGCTGGCTCCATGCGTTCCATTCTTTGGATTGCTTCGGCCAAACCATCAATACCTGTCTGCGTAATGTTCAAGGATTTCTTTGGCGCTTCTGGGGAAACAATAAAGCCGGTGACACCATCTTCAACAATCTCACGCACTGGCCCTTTGTCGTAGGCAATAATGGGAGTTCCGGCTGCCATTGCTTCGACCATAACCAAGCCGAACGCCTCTTCGTACGCCGTCGGGAATAGGAGAGCCCGGGAAGGGTACTCAGCAAAAAGGCCTGGTTGCTCAATAAATCCTTTGTGGGTAACGAAGTCGGTTGCTAAAAGGGGCGCTAGCGTTTGTTGATAGTAGGCTTGATCGGCAGCCGATTTTCCCGGTTGGCCAACAACACGAAGGGGAGTGCCGACACGAGTTGCTGCTAAGATTGCGTGCTCAGCTTGTTTTTTCGGAACAAGTCGACCCACGAACAGATAGTCGGAAGGAGGATCTGAAACGAAAGAAATCTCCGCCAGATCGATGCCGTGATGGATGACACCCACCCATTGAAACTGCGGAGCGGAATTTTCTTGCTGGCTTCGAGACGCAGCAACGAATTTATTGAATGGACCGCCTTGCCCGAGCACTGCCTTAAGCGGTTCCGTCAACGCTGACTCCGGAATTGCGCCGTGCAGCGTGTACAGAATAGGGCGCCGGGTCGACGCAGCAAGGAACGGTAGTCGCCGGTGATCGTGGGCATGAATGATATCAAACGGCGGCATTGATTCTAGCGCGCGAAAACCTGCGTATAGATCGTATTGCCATTGTCGTTCTCGGTACTCTGCCTCTGACCATTTGAATTGTTCTTTGGCATCTAAGAGCGATGAAAGGCCGGCCGAATCAATGCCAAGCGGTGCGGTCGATTCCTGGGCGGCGAAGAGTGTCACATCGTGCCCACGCTGCTCGAGCGAGAGTGCGAGCTTGGTGGCCAGCATATTGGGGGCCGATAACACCTTGCCGGCTGGTGGCAATGCGCGATGACCCTGGGGAAGTATTGCAATACGGAGCGGCTCCATTGCCCCTACTCACCCGCTGACTCGATTTGAGCCAAAATGTGCTCGACCGTCGCGACGCGATCGCCACGGCTCTCCATGTAGTTCATTTTCAGAATCTCATCGTACTCTCGCACTCTCTTGCCACCGGAAACATTCGACGTATGGACAACATAGGTAAAAAACTTCTCAGGAACAAAGGTAAACTTCTTTCCATAGCGCGCGACCCTGAAAAAGAAATCGTAATCGGCCGCCCTGACAAAAAATGCGTTATAGGGAAAATCAAATGCAATGGTTCGCCTGTAGGCGCTGGCAGCATGAGGAATATAGTTTCGCTCTTTATAGGACTCAAGATCAAAGTCAGGCGTGGGCCGCTTAGGAGGAGCATACTCCCCCGTCTCCTCATAGAGGACTTCGTAGGTCCCGTAGCAAACGTCGCACTGGTCACGTTCAAACCCTTGCAAGGTAAGTTCTGCCCGGGCAGGTTCATAGAAATCATCGGAGTCGGCAACTGCAATGATGTCAGCACGAGCGAGCTGATTGCCGAGATTCCTAGTGGCAGGATACGTAGGAAACTGCAAGGGCACGCGGTAGTAGCGAATACGGGCGTCGTTAAAGGACCGCAATACATCTTCGGTTTGATCAAGGGGATCACTGCGCTCGTCGACAACGATCAATTCCCAATCCTTGATGGTTTGGGAACGAATAGTGTCGACCGTTGAACCAATACGGTCACCGCGATTCCTGGACGGCATGACAAAACTCAGAGCTGGCGTCATGAATTTCCTTTCAGGCTCATTCGGGTAATTCTCCAAGAAACTTCTTGTAGATCTCTTCGTATGAATCGGTCATCGCTTGCAAAGAGAAATGAGTCTTTGCAAACTCTCGACAAGCAGCACGATCAATCGATGGCACCCGAGCGATGCCTGCTGACAGCTGATCGAATTCTTCATAGAGGAACCCATTCACTCCGTCTCGAACCATTTCAGGTAACGGCCCCTTTCGGGTGGCGATCACAGGTGTTCCCGTTGCCATAGATTCAATCACCGTCATTGGCATGCCTTCAGTTCCATCTGAGGGGAAAACATAGGCGTATGCCTCAGCGAGTAACTTGTAAGCGTCTTGCTGGGCAAGAATGCCGAGGTATTCAATGTTTTTGCCATCAATATAAGGCTTGATTTGTTGCTCATAGTAGCCTTCGGCCTCAAGCGTCTTAAATGGTCCTGTTGGACCAGCAAACTTCAAGGGTATACCAACTTCTCGAGCAACGGCTATGGCGTGATGGAGCCCTTTTGATGGCGCAACCCTCCCTATCCATACCAGATAGTCACCAGGCTTTTCCTGAAAAGGTAAGGCGTCGACATCAATACCGTTTCTTGCAATTGCAACGTCCGATACACCATCTAGCTTCCCGGCCATGCTGTCAGAAACAGCCGCGATCCGGCATCGATTTCCACCCAGGCGGACGTACTCTTGATAAGTTTTCGCGTACTCTGGCAAGCTTGTTGAATCGTGGATAGTAACGACCGTCGGCACTTGTGACGACAAGCTGTGCGGAAGCGACCAATAAAGGTTGTGGTCCTGCAGAATCTCAAAATTCTGAGCGCGAATTTCTGCATAGACTGCAGCTCGAAATAACGTCTCAATCCCACCCTGATACGGCTTTTTTACCGACAGGGTCTCTCGCCACGTTTCTGGCATCTCGAGTGTATGGACCTTGAAGGGGGCTAAACTTGTGTCGGCGTGACCAAAAAAATGGACGTCATGCCCTCGTCGGCTGAGCTCGGTTGCAAGATCAAACTGGATCTTCAGGGGAGCATAGATCTTTCCCTCGGTCTCTGGCGACTGATAAATGCTTGAACCAAAGATGGCAATTTTCATACGGTCTCCTCGCTCCTGTGCATAGATCCATCTTCTTCCAATACTGCCTGGACAGATGCCGCCTGCCAACCCCGAGCCTCAGAACCAGCGATTACTTCAAGGACCCGTCCATGCGGATAGCCAAACTGCCGAGCATAGGTCCGCTCACCAAGTGTCCACAACATGATCTGGTTAAACATTGCGTGGCCAACAATCCCAAGAAGCGCTGGTCCAGGAAACTGGTTCTGTAACTCGTCGAGCACATTGCGTGCCCGCTCGCTTGCTTGCACGAATGACTCACCACCTGGAAAATCAATATTTCGTACGTCTCCGCTGTAAAACGCCTCGGCTTCTGCTGGGAACTGTTCGCGCACTTCACTCCGAGAGCGACCAGAAAACTCCCCAACCGACAACTCATGAAGCTGTTCGATCACTACCAGCTCCACCTCTGAACCTAAGTCCGCAAGTTCATCCTGGAAAATTCTTGCTGTCTCCTGCGCCCGGGCAAGAGGACTTGAGGCGAGGGCGGTTATTGCATCAATGCCGCGAAGGGCCACGACCTTTCGAACGAGCTCCCTCGCTTGCCCCCTGCCTGCATCCGTCAGTGGACTGTCCAACTCGCTACCAGCAAATACCGCACGATGACCGGAGGCTGGGTTATGGTCAGATTTCGCATGTCGAAATAGGAAGAAACCGCGCATGACCTACTCGACGAGCGCGAGCACTTCTGCAAGCACAGAAATCGTCTTATCGGCGGCATCTCGGAGCTCTTTACTCTTCGGTCGATAAGCGAGACTCAACCCAATCTTGTCAAAAAGCGGGGCGATCCGTGGAGAATTTGCGACAATGACCGTCTCTCGCAAGCGTACTTTTCCTCGCTGAGCCAAACGCCGGCTTGCCCGAACGAGGGAATCGCTGAGCGTTTTTGCTGACCACTGACCAGCCGATCGCTTACTGACCTTGCCTGTAAGCACGCCTTTGCGGTCAACTTCAAGTCGGATTGCCTCGTAATCATCGATGCCGAGCTCTCGGGCAATCGTAGCGACGATCGGATGGAAGTTTGAGCTGACGAGCGCGGTTCGGTACTTTCTCCGGCGAAGCGACCGGATCACCTCTTTCGCATACTTAGTTAATTTGACCTTCTTTGTTGCCTCTTCGAGTTCCTCTATTTTCCGTCCTTTGAGAAGCTTTGCTATCTGGCGCATGAATTGGCTGAAGGTTAACGCATCATTCCGATACTTTCGCTGCAGCTCCTCGACCTCCTTGCGCAAGCCCAGAGCATCAAATACTTTCCGAATCGCATTTTCCTGAATCAGGGTGTTGTCGATGGTGAAAATCACCAATCGATACTTATGCTGGATGAGACCAGACTTTTTCACCATCGTCTCGAGAACTTGTCGAGCCATCTCGGCAAGTTCGTTCATGGCGTTGGCCTTATGCTCAAGATAACCAATGTCCACTTCTTGAATTCTCTGACCAGCTTCAATGGCATCAAGCAGAATCCCAATATCAACACCCCATCTCGTATCGAGATCCAGAGTTTCAAAGAACGACTTCTTCCCGCAAATTTGACCGGTAATCGGTTGCTCAAAGTCGCGATCCGGAAAGAGTATTTTCATCATGGGCCTGACGGTCAACGTGGTGACGCGACCACGGGCACGACGAAACTTTGCCCGGGTCATGTCTACCTTATTAGTGAGTACAGGCTTCGCTAACGTGGCGATTTTCTTGGCAGTGATATTGGTGAGGTCGGCATCGAGGAACAGCACCACTTCAGTCGTGGCTTTGAGAAGTCCGGTCTTCAACGCAGCACCCTTGCCACGGTTCTTCTCATGACGCACAACGACACACTTGGCGTTCTTTTGGAACTGCTTCAAGGAGCGCTGGGTCGAATCCGTACTGCCATCATCAACGACAATAACCTGCTTGGCGCCAGGAGTTTCAAGAGCCTCTTTGACAACATGGGCGACTGTCTTGCCCTCATTGTAGGCTGGAATAATGATTGTGAACTCTTGATCCTGCATGATCACTCCCGTCGCTTACCCTACTAATATACCGCACACCTACGAAACTGCCGGTATCCGCGGAAGCTAGGGATACCGAAATCGCCGTAAAACTTCAATGGACTGGATGGACTGACGGCATCGATACGCGGTTCAGCCGGCGTGACTCTGCCGCGCAATGCGTCACGACAACGGCCACTGCGTCAGCGGCGTCATCTTGCTTAGGAATGGGTGCGCCGGTCACATGATGGGGGAGCATTACGTTGATCTGCTGCTTCGTGGCGTTCCCGTAACCGACGACGGCTTGCTTCACCTGGGCCGGCGTATACTCATAAATTCCCAGTGATCGTTGCGCACATGCGAGCAGCACCGTCCCTCGAGCCTGGCTGACACTCATCGCGGTCGTGACATTTTTAGCGAAGAATAATTTTTCAATGGCAAGTTCCTGGGGACTGTAGCGGTCAAGGAGGTGGGTGAGCTGGTCGTAGAGTGCGACTAAACGCTCTGGCTGGGGCGAGTTCGGCTTGGTTTCGATGGTCCCGGCAGCTTCGAGATGGCACTGCCGCTCAAACGAAACAATGCTCCAGCCAGTGATACCTATCCCCGGGTCAATGCCAAGAATTCTCATCTAAGCACCGTGACTGTGGCGAAACCACGCAACAGTTTTCGCCACGCCCTCAGAAAACGACACCTCGGCGCTCCAGTCGAGTTCCTGTTGAGCTCGAGTCGTATCAAGGACTGACCGACGCTGTTCTCCCGGACGAGGATCAGCATGCTTTTCGGGAAAATCCGTTCCCATGGCCCGCTGGAGCTCGGCAAAGACCTCGGTCACATCGGTCTCTTTGCCGGTTCCGATATTGTAGCTTTCTGCTCCTTGAGTGAGCGCAGCGACATTAGCCGCCACGACATCCGAAACGAACACGTAATCGCGGGTTTGCCCCCCATCACCAAAAATCACCGGTTGCTGGCCGCTCCCCATTCGATCAAGAAATACCGCGATCACCCCGGTCTCGCCCTTGGGGTTCTGTCGCGGTCCGTAGACGTTGGCGTAGCGAAGCGCCACCCAATCAATCCCGTACTCCGTTTTGTAGTAATGAAGGTACTCCTCCATCGCCAGCTTGCTGACACCATACGGAGAAACCGGCCGAGTCGGGTGTGATTCAGGGGTCGGCAGTTGGTCGGTATCGCCGTAGAGCGCCCCGCCGGTCGACGCAGCAACCACACGCTGAAGCCCGTGGGAACGAGCCGCTTCCATAAGATTCAGGAAACCAAGCACGTTCACCCCGGCGGTATATTGAGGATTGCCAACTGACTCAGCGACGGAAAGATGGGCAGCCTGATGGTTGATTGCTTCAGGTCGAAACTCGGCGAGCGCTCGCGTGACCGCTTCATGATCAGTGAGGTCCGCTTCGTACAACACCGCTTTGTCGTTCGCATTCTCCCGAAGTCCAGTAGCAAAATTATCGAGAATTGCTACCTCGTGCCCGAGAGCAAGGTAACGATCAACGATATGTGAACCAATAAATCCTGCCCCACCGGTGACGAGTATCCGCATACGCACCTCCTCAGTTGCTCCCGATTGTGTCGAGACTCTCACAGGCCGTCAAATTCGAAATCTGCATTTGTCTCAACCGATTGGACGTCATCCAACTCTTCGATCGCTTCAAGAGCGCGCACTAATTTCTCCTGATCGTCTGGACTTACGGCAACCGTGACTTTGGGAAGGAAGGCGATCGTCGCCTCTTCAACCGCCAAGCCCCCATCTTCAACGTTCGCCTTCGTGGCAATGAGTTCGTTTGGCACGGTATAGGCAAGTAGCTGGTCACCCAGGTCGTCGATATCGGCGACACCGGCATCGATGAGCGTTAGCTGAGCACGTTCGCGATCACCCCCCGGATCGACTCTCAGTATTCCCCGCTGCTCAAACAGATACTGTACAGAGCCAGACTGGGCCAAGCGTAAGCCATGTTTACTTGCGAGCGCCCGGAGTTCGCCAATGGTTCGGTTACGATTGTCTGTGAGTGCCGTAATGAGAAGGGCCGCACCACCCGGTCCGTACGCTTCGTAGAGCACCTCCTCAATCTGCACGCCCTCCAGCCCCTCACCGGTCCCACGTTGGATTGCCCGATCAATATTCTCTTTTGGCATGTTCGCCGCTCGAGCGGCTTCCACTGCCATCTCCAGGTTTTTCCCGAGTCGAGCGGCAACGGTAATCTGCTTTGCCAACTTCGAAAAGAGCTTGCCGCGCCTAGCGTCAGCAGCTCCTTTCTTTCGCTTAATCGTTGACCATTTCGAGTGTCCGGACATGTCCCGTGCAGTGTACGGCGAGAGCGGAGTGCCGTCTAGCCTACAGGTTCGTCGTCATCAAGATATTCTAGTGCTAGGTCTTCAGGTGCTCGTATGTCCAAGGTATTAAAGGGACACGCCTGCACTAACGGCTTGAGATCGATAATGGGAACAGGCTGCGCAAGGGCTCGCTCAATCGCCTGATCCATGTGGCTACGATCCATCTCTCCCTGCCAATCCACGGGCTCTACATTACGCCGTCCAGTTGAGGCAAAGTAGTCATGGTACTTCAGTGCATTGTCAGCCAGATTTCTGCCTTGGAGAGGCTGATGTAGTACGACCCACTGAGCAGGAATACCATAGGCTTCAGCGGCAATAATGCCATGGAGCGATGAGGAGAGAATAACTTCACATGCCAGCAGCTCTCGAAGAAATTCTTTGATGCCCAGAGTGATATCGATAATTTTCATCGTATCGGCATCAATCATTCCAGCGATATGCTGTCTTTTTTTCTCAGGAACTGTGAGATGGGGA